>CAZBCH010000242.1:0-17687 GCA_964490235.1 uncultured Flavobacteriaceae bacterium
CTGGTACCGCCATAAAACCTGGTGCATTTATCACCGTCCACTCTGCCTCAAAACTTTCTAATTCTTGCTCAGTAGGTCTTATAAACATGTTATAAGCAAACATATTAGACCATGGATACTCATTTATAACTCGCAATTTAAGGCGGTAATCTTCATGTGCACAAGCAAAAGCATCTCTTACAAAAAGCTCTTTACCATCTAAGTAACTGGTCACCTTTTTTAACAGCGCATCAAATTTATCTGACTCAAAAGGGATATTAATGTCTCCCCACCAGATTTTTTCTTCTGTTACTGCATCTTTTACTATAAATCGATCCATAGGCGATCTACCTGTAAATTCACCAGTATTCACTGCCAGTGTGCCGTTATCAGTTTCTTTACCACCATAATCTTCAACAGTTCTCTTTTGTAGAATTTCTGGTGCGAGTTGGTAATTGATTTTGGAATTTTTGATTCCCCATTCGGTTAACGCAATCGTTTGCGTAGCAGAGGTGTTTGAACCCATAATAATCTGTTTAATTAGATTTTGTGCAAAAATATAACGTTTAAATGGGTCTCACTAATTATTCACAGAATTATGTGCAATGATTTTCCAAAGAGCAAATATCCATCCACATATAAGACTTAATCCTCCCAAAGGTGTCACTGGACCTAGAAATTTTAAATTAACATCTAACCACTTTGATAGAGATAAACCATAAATACTAAAAGAAAACAAGATAATTCCTATCACAAATAAATAAAATACAACATCTTTAGAAGAGTCACTCAACAAACTGATTTGAGAAAATATAAGTAAAGCAATAGCGTGGAATAATTGATATCTTACACCTGTCTCAAAGCTTTTCAACTGCTGAGGCTCTAAAACCTTTTCTAATGCATGCGCTCCTAGAGCTCCTAAAATTACTGCGATAACCGCAAAACTACATCCGGCAATTAATAACTTTTTTTCCATTGTATTCAATTATTTGTTGAAGACTATTAAATTGCTGCAAAATTACAACAGCTATGCGTGACATCTTAATAATAGGTGCAGGAAAATCTACAGGTGTATTAGTGGATTATCTTTTAAAAAAATCTAAGGAACACCAACTACATCTAACTATTGCAGATAAAAATATAAAAAACGCGCAAGGCCTAAGTCAGGACCATCCTAACGCAACCGCATTAGAACTAGATATTTTTAAGCCCGAAGAACGTAGGAACCAAATTAAAAAATCTGATATCGTTATATCAATGCTGCCTGCAAGATTTCATATAGAAGTGGCAAAAGATTGCGTTTCTTTCAATAAGAATATGGTTACTGCTAGTTATGTGAGTCCAGAAATGGAGGCACTCAATGAAGAAGTTATAGCAAAGGGGCTAGTTTTTATGAATGAAATAGGCGTTGATCCAGGAGTTGATCATATGAGCGCTATGCAAATCATAGACCGTATAAGAAATGAAGGCGGCAAAATGCTACTATTTGAATCTTTTACAGGAGGACTGGTTGCTCCCGAAGATGATAATAATTTATGGAATTATAAATTCACGTGGAATCCTCGTAATGTGGTGACCGCTGGACAAGGTGGTGCTGCAAAATTCATACAAGAAGGAAAGTACAAATATATCCCTTACAACAGACTCTTTAGAAGAACAGAATTCCTTGAAGTAGATGGATACGGCCGTTTTGAGGCTCTTGCAAATAGAAATAGCCTTAAATATAGAGAAGTGTATGGCCTAGAGGACGTTTTAACCTTATATAGAGGTACTATGAGACGTGTAGGATTTAGTAAAGCATGGAATATGTTTGTGCAACTAGGTATGACTGACGACACTTATGAACTTGAAGGCTCTGAAGATATGACTTATAGAGATTTTGTTAATAGCTTTTTACCCTACTCTCCTAATGACAGTGTTGAATTAAAAATGAGACATGAATTAAAGATAGATCAAGATGATATCATGTGGCTTAAATTAGAAGAACTTGATATTTTTAATAAAGAGAAAAAAGTCGGGCTTAAAAATGCAACTCCTGCACAAATGCTTCAAGCTATTCTTGAAGACTCGTGGACACTTCAGTCAGGTGAAAAGGATATGATTGTGATGTATCATAAATTTGGGTACGAAATAGATGGCGAAAAAAAGCAAATAGACAGCACTATGGTATGTCTAGGAGATGGAAATCTACAAACAGCAATGGCTAAAACGGTAGGACTTCCCGTAGCAATAGCGGCATTGAAAATATTAAATGGTGAGATAAACAAACCGGGCGTACAAATCCCAATTCATGCTTCAGTATATGAACCTATTCTTAAAGAATTAGAGTTATATGGTATCCGCTTTCGCGAAAGCGAGACAGAATATCTAGGTTATAATAAATTAAATCTTTAAAATGAATCATAAACCACAAAAGCCTTTTACTGTATCAAAGGCTTTTGTGGTTTTAGACTATTTATTTACTAACGTCTTCTCAGAAAGATTGAAATAAAGTATAACAATGTTGCTAATGAACCAATAGCTGCTACCAGGTAAGTTCTTGCAGCCCATTTTAAAGCGTCTTTTGCTCCAGCATGTTCTTCTTGAGTAAGCATTCTTTCATTTTCTAACCACGCAAGAGCTCGATTACTAGCGTCATACTCTACTGGCAATGTAATAAAAGCAAACAAGGTTCCCATTCCATACATAATAATACCGGCTAGTAATAACCAACTTCCAAAGGCAGTACTGGCCGCTAATGCTATTCCTCCTATAATTACCCATTGAGAATATTTTGATGCAATACTTACAACTGGAACTAATGAAGATCGCATTCCTAGCCAGGAATATGCAGTAGCATGCTGCACTGCGTGTCCTACTTCATGAGCTGCAACAGCTGCTGCAGCTGCATTACGTTGTGAATATACTGCCTCACTTAGGTTCACTGTTTTATCTCTAGGGTTATAATGATCGGTTAGTTGTCCAGCAACTGATATTACCTTTACATCTCTTATACCGTTATCATCTAGCATCTTCTGTGCAATCTCAGCACCACTCATTCTATTTCTTAAAGTTAGTTTTGAATAATGCCTAAACTTTGATTTAAGCTTATTGCTCACAAACATGCTCACTAACATTACTAATCCACCTATTAAGTAATAACCCATCATTCCTCCATTCATCATATTGTATTATTTTAAATTAATGTTCTAAATTACATTTTTTAGCCAAAATATCGCTGTACAAATTTGCTAAACTACTATCAAAGATATCCTAAGAATACATCACTTACTAAAACTAGAATTTATTTAATGAAACAGTTAAACGATATATCTAATAGAACTGATGTGCATCACCTAGTATCACAGTTTTACAAAAAGGTACGCAACGAACCGGTTCTAGGACCTATTTTCAATAAATCTATAAAAGTCTGGCCTATACATTTAAATCGCATAACTGATTTTTGGGAAACTAGCTTATTAAATGCAAAAACATATGATGGTAATCCTGTCGTATCCCATCAAAAATTAGATAAAGCAGAAAACCAAACTATAGAAATGTATCACTTTGGTCTATGGATCAATTTATGGAAAGAAACAGTTAATGAATTATACCAGGGAGAAATAGCAGATTTAGCCATTAGACGTGCAAAAAACATGGCAAGTATTCTGTTTATAAAAATGTTTGAGAGCAGATCGTGATCTTAAAACTTACCTATCAAATGACCAGTTCATAATATCTGTACGCAATCCTATATTCAACCACATTGTGCTTTCTCCTTGAACAACAGCGTTGTTAAACTGAGGATTTTGACTTCTATATATTAACTGACCAAATACTTTTAATCTACTTGCAGGATTTATTACATATCCTGCTTCTAGGTGTCCATAAAAGAAATTAGAAGTATTACCTTGTGCTAGTTCATTACCATTGTCTGAAACACGGTTATCTTCAGATCTGTAAATATCGCCACCGTAGAAAGCGGTGTCACCATTTGATAATATGTCATAACCTCGTTCTCCATAGATAGCTTTGGCAATTCCGTACCACCTATTTTTAGTATACCTTCCTATAAGAATAGCTTCATAAAAATTTGCTCCCCATGGATGGGCTAGAGCTTGATTACTGTTTCCATAATTAAGAACAACAGTATTGTGTGAATATGTGTAAGGTCGCACTCTGTTATACTCTAATTGCATCATTAGATTTGAAACTTTAAAAGCATTTTGCCATTTTACACCTAATTGATAAGCGCTTTTATTTTGATAACTTCCATCACCGCTCACCACTGAAGCTCCAGAAAATTCATCAATGGTAAGTTGTCCATATCCTGTAATAAAATCAGTGAACTTATATTTTCCTGTAAATCCTAAAAGCGCGTTTCCACCTCTCGAGCCAGTCTGTAATTCTATAGACTGATAAAAAATAACTGGATTTAAATAATTGAAATCAAATCCACGTTGATTGTCATCTTGCCACAATACACTTTCAAAAAATCCTAAATTAAGTCGTTTTGTAACATTATAACTCAAGTAATGATGCGTCATGTATTTAGTACGATAAGAATCATCTGCGGTTACTTCTGGTCTTACATCTCTTAAAGAAGTGTATAAGACTGTGTAATCTAGTTTCCAGAATTTTGCATTCAATTTAAAAAATGGAAAAGGTTGAGAGTTATCACTTAATACTAATGATCTATATCCATCTCCTATAAAATGTTGTCCATGACCTAGTTGTAAATCAAAATATTTACTGGGCTTATAGTTAACATATCCTGTCGCCACTGGATAATCAAAGATGTTCTCTCCGCCATCTTCTGCGATACCGCGACCAGGAACAATACCAGGATTTCCTCCATCTGGAGCTCTAGAAATTACTTCTCTAGCAAAGTATCCTGGAAACCTAGCTTGAGACTCTTGAATACTAGCTCCAAAGGTGATCTGAGAACCTATTCCACCACTTACGTTTACTAGTCTCGTGTTATTATAAGAGGTAATCTCATCTCTAGAATCCCTGCCTAACTGTAAATCCACTCCTGGATCTACTACAAACCAATAATTATCTCCTGCGACTTCAAAAAAGTGTTCATTGGACCATTTACGACCTAACCAAGTTTCCTTATCGAGAAGCATGGTCTCTCTCTCTGCTTCTAAATCAAAATATTGATCTACATAATTGAATGTATAAGGCTTTACAGCAGTATGCGCATTGTTGCCTATTTTGTTCATGGCAGCTTCATAACGATGATATCTTTGGTATGAAAGCGGGATAATGGCATCAGACTTGAGCTGGTTATTATCATATTGATCACTTATGATCGTGTTGTACTCCTGGTTTGCTTTCGCGAAAGCGAGACTGTCATTAACCATTTTTTTTCTAGTCTCTTTATTTTCATCAATTTGAGAATTACTGTAAATCTTAAACGATCCAGAATCCTTCATGGGTACCGGTATACTAAGTATAAATTGCATGTAGGTAGGAACCGCATTAAAAGTGGGTGGATCTATTTTAGGAAGTTGTTCAAAAGACCTGATCATCTCATCTTTTACGCTTGCTTCAAAAGCATCAGCTCTCACCATGGTAAATTTACCATTGCGATCAACTTCAAATCTAAGGGTAACCGATCGATTTGATATAGTGTCACTCTCTATAGGATGGTTATAACTGTCTTTTAGTTTTTTATATAATTGCTCATAGAAACAATCTTCAAGATCTATCGCAGCGGTATTTTCACATTCTATAAATACAGGGAATTTTTCAATATCTGACTGAGCGGACAAGGAATAAGAAAGGAAAAAGGAAAAAACTAATGTATATATAGATTTCATGTTCATTTTTGTATATCACAAATATACTTTTTTTAATAGCTGTCCTAAAATAGAAAAGCCATGATAATTCATGGCCTTTACAAGTAGTTATAATTGATTTAATTATTCACTTTAAACACAATGGGTAATGCATAAGTTACATTAACAGGCATCTTATCAATTTTACCTGGAGTCATTTTTGGTAATCTAGAAATAACCTTGTAAGCCTCTTCTTCGAGCTCTTTATTAGGTGCCTTTACTTGAATATCTGTAGGCAAACCATCTACACCGATGGTAAAAACTACCGAAATTCTTACTATCTCTTTATTGTTTAATGTACGGCCTAAGCTTGTATCGAATTTACGTTGTACAAATCTAGCCATTTTACTATTAAGACATTCTACACGCTCTTCTCTATTCATACCGGCATAGCATCCAGGAAATAATGGTATTTCATGCACAGAAGCTAGTATTTGATTCTTTACTGGTGCAGGAGCGGCAGCAGCGTTAGACACTGCACTAGAACTTGAAGAGTTTGTATCTGTAGATGTTGTTGTGGTTGTAGACACAGCCTCAATTTTAGTATCAGGTATGTCTGGAACATCATTCTTCACGATCTCAGGAGCTTTATTAGGATCTGTTTTTACAATCTTTTCCTTGGGCACCTCATTCTTTTTCACTTTTGGTTTAGGAGCTTTATTAGGCACAGGAATGAATGTACCATGAAAACCAATGTCTGCCACGTTTTTAACAGTGACTCTTTTATCAATAGGGTCTAATGGTTTGCTAGTTGACAGCTCTATGATCAGAAAAGCGGCTACGAGTGCCGTGATCAAACCTATTTGAAAATTAATCCATGGATTAACTTTTGTATTGACGGACTTTTTATCTTCCGTACGAGTTTTTTGAGGCGTTGCAGCACCTCTTTTCTCTTTTAAAGTATTCATAATAAATGGTTTTATGTTATTTAAAAGAGAAATCAAGAATGATACCAAAAAAAATCCCAGCTTTAAGCTGGGATTAATATTTATTTTATGAAGGATATTTAGTCCTGCACTTGAAAGATAATAGGTAAAGCATAAATTACACCTACGGGCTTACCTCTTTGCATTCCAGGAGTCATTGATGGCAATTTGTTAATTACCCTTGCCGCTTCAGTTTGAAGTTTAGGGTGTTTTGCTTTAGACTTTATACCTACAACGTTTCCTTTTGCATCAATTTTAAATTGAACAGATATCTTCTGCTTACCGTCAAGACCTAATTCTTGTGCAAGTCCAGTATTGAATTCTCTATTCACAAATTTTGTAATTTTCTCACTCATACATTTCTTACGGTCTGCATTATTCTTCATGTCCTCACATCCTGGATAAATCGGCACGTTTTCAATAATAGCAAACGGCACATCTGCTATAACCTCTTCTACACCTACTTCTTCTGCAACCTCTTCAACCTCAACAATCTCTTCTTGTTCATCCGTTTCAGTATCCTCAATGATCACCTCTTCAATTTCTACATCATCCTTTACGATCTCAATCACTTCCGGCGCTGGTGGCGGTGGCGGTGGTGGTGGTGGCGTATCTAACATTTGAGTAATAGGAATTTCTTCTTCAATAAACAGCTCTTCTGGTTCTTCAAAAACCTCTTCAATTTCTACTGTTCTAGACTCATACTCTAGTCCTTGCCATGAGAGCAACAACATAAAAGCTAGTCCTGATAATGCATAAAGCGTAATGTTTTTACGCAAATCTGCTTTTTCTGATTTTTTTACTTCCATAATGGTTGTATTTAATAGAGGTTAAAAATAATGAAATCTTTGTGCTATCTAAAGATTTATTAGTGTTAATATTTGTTTAAGGAATTATTTAAAATCCATAGCAATAAAACTGCAAGAATTATGCCAGTTAAATTTGCCAGAACATCCATAATATCCATGGTGCGATTTAAAGAAATAAACTCTTGACCTAATTCTATTAGTATACCTATTAATAAGGAAAACACACTAGAACCTATAACAATGGGTTTTGATAAACCTTTAAGAACATAATTCAAATTGTAATTTGAAATTCCTTGTTTATTTAAATAACGAACATAAAAGAATAGATACCAAAGTACATTCATTATTAAATATGCAAAGGCATGATACAATTTGTCAATGTGGTCAATACTTACCGAAGGCACGGCGTTATCAACCAAAGAACCTACTACTATAACAGCTGTATAAAAAGGTGCTGTCCAATATAGTAGTTTAGACATTATCCTACTAATTCTTTATATGCTTCTGAGTTTAGTAAGCCTTGAATTTGAGAATCGTCAGAGAATTTCATTTTTATCATCCATCCTTCTCCATAAGGATCAGAGTTAACTAATTCAGGTTCGTCTTCTAGCTTCTCATTGAACTCAGTAATTTCTCCTGATAGCGGTAAAAATAAATCCGAAACAGTTTTCACAGCTTCTACTGTACCAAAAACTTCTTCTTGATCCAAGGTTTCATCTACAGTTTCTACCTCTACGTATACGATATCTCCTAACTCGCTTTGCGCAAAGTCTGTAATACCTATTACGGCAGTATCACCTTCGATTCTTATCCATTCGTGGTCCTTAGTATATTTTAATTCTTCAGGGATGTTCATTTCATTATGATTTAGTTGGGGTAAATTTACTATAAGTCTATGTAATTATTCAAAAGCTATTGCTATTATTTTATGAGTTGTATTTGTATTGAAAAGAGCACTTAATTTAAAGGTCACTCAGTATTCAAACATAATCATAAATAGACAAAGCTAAAAAACCAAAGTATTTTACAATCGTTTAATTCCCAAAAGTATATCGCAAAGTAAATCCACTACGTATAGTAGTTTGAGGAAAAGCTGTAGAAATGGCAAATTCTGAAAAAGTGTGATCGTAGTAGAATATTGCAGTAAAAGCCTGACTCAAATTATAATCTGCTGTGAATTTAAGACCGTAGATAGTTTGTCCTGCGGTTGCCTGACTATTATCCAGATCTAAGTATCTAATGATAGTTACATTGTCTCTTATAGAACCATCTAGTCTAAGGTTCAGATCAGATTTAATGACACGGCTTCTACCTCCAAAATTCGTTTTGAATCTCAAGTCTTTAATACGATAACCCAACCCTAAAATAAGTTCGTTACCATTTATTTCTGTAAGAAGATTGTTATCAAAACTCAAAGACACCACTCGATCTTTTCTTAATTCTGCAGCGATAGAAACAGAGTTTTTCATCTCAAAGTCCACCTTAATTAATGGTGTAAACTGTTCTGCAAGGTTAATATTAAAATATAAATTTCGTGATTTGAAATCTCCGTTTTGGTTAAGCGCATTAGTTCCTACTTGTTCTTGATATGATAAGGCGCCATTACCTTCAGCATAATCTAGATTTGTTTGAAACTGGTTTATAGTGTAACTAGAACGATATCCATGATTAATTGAAAATCTACGGAAACGTTTCTTAAACCAATTTAAATTCATTAAGCCCGTATACTTTAATGTCCAGTTAGGAAGTGGTATATCTCTAAAAGCATTAGAATCTTGTTTTTCTACATCTCTTCCTTCATATGCCGCAAGAAATGCAGGTAATAGAACCTGTTGACTATTTCTAGAAAAGCCTTCTGGAAACCCATCTGCATCTCTTGAAAATGTGTTCCCACCATAAAATTGAGTGGCTAGACGATTTGCTACGGCTAGTCTATTACTTCTAAATGTATCAAAAGTAGGAGAACCATCTATAGTACTTTTCTGGAAGGCAGTACCTATCATCAAGTTAGAAATATTAAAATTACCAAACGTATTAGGCGTCAAAGATTGATATGTTAAATCATCTGGATCAATTCTATAATTCTCAGTATAATTCTCTTGGTAAGCACGATTACCTAATATATCTAACGATAGACCTTTCAACAAGTCCACACTAAAGTTATAGTCTAATTGACGTGTTTCTACCTCAGAATATTGTTGATTAAAATCTTGAAATAGCGTTAACCATCCTCTTCTTGCGGCAAGATCTCTTACCTCAGCCTGACTACCAAATACAAAGCCAGACGTAGGTTTTAACGTCCCAATAAATCCTATATCAGGAGTATAACCTGGTAAAAAGATACCGTTAGTTTCTTGATAATTTATTTGAGCTCGTTTAACAGAAGTAACTATACCAATTAAGGTGTTATAAGCTTGATTTCCAAAATTCTTTTTTGGAATTTTAGGTTTCTTATCTTCATCTTTCCCAGCTGTTTGTGTAGGCGGCTTTCTACTTCTAGACCTCGCATTACCTCTTGATCTAGCAACAGCGTTAGCCGCTGCGCCAAATTTCTTTTTCTCCAGACCTACATATTTGTAAAGTTTGTCTAAGTCTAGCGTTCCATTAATACGATGCGTGTTTGCATTTTGAATCGTGTTCCCTAAGTTCGGTATGCCATCTAGCTGTATAAATTGTTGCTGGTTACGAGTCCAGTTAAAGTTAGATGTATACGTCTAGTTCGCTTTCGCGAAAGCGAGAAAAGGAAATTTATCAAACGGTAACTTATAAGTAAGTTGCAATTGCTGAGAATGAGAATTAGGAATTCCCTCATCAAAAAAGTCGGTCCAGATGGTGTAATCTTCATTTATAGAATCATCCTCATTCACATAACTGCGAATTAAACGATCATTATTTGCAGATAAATTTACCTGAAGTGATTTAGTAAGATCCCAATTAATCGCATACTGATGATTCATGGTAAAATTGCGATTTGTAAGTGGATCGAGTGTTATATTTTGAGCATCTGGAATACCATCACCATTTAAATCTACAGGATTTGTATCTAATTGTAAATCACGGAATTTTTGAGTATTGAATTGACGTACTACATTTAATCCCGCCGTAAAATTATTAGGTAATGGATTGAAATTTAAATCCTTAAGAAACTGTAAATACCTGTTATTTACCCATTTTGAATCTTTAAATGGTTCTAACTCAAACTTAGGAAATGCATAATTGTAGGTCCCTCCAGCGTTAATAGATTGATCTTGAAAGTTTTCTATCTCAAAGTTGCGCTGGTCTGTCTGATTATAAGATCCAGAAAAGGTAAAGTTCTCAATGTCATAAGGCATAGGTTTAGCATCTCCCATGCGTTCTTTACGTACACCTATTAGATTAATACTTTGTCTTCTGGTATAATCTTCTGATTGTTCCCTTATTGCATCACGCTCTGCATCATTTGCTGCGTTATCTAGTCTAGTTTCTAATTCAATATCTTCAAATTGTGGATCAAATTGAGGTGTGATAGTCTCCTCTGCGATGCTATAAGAAAAAGGAAGAGAAACTCCCCATTTAGGAGGCAGCAACTTACCTAAACTCATGTTTGTGGTCACGTCGTATTGAGTTAGATTTTCTCTACTTCTTTCTTGAGGACCTTGCTCTATTGCTCCAAAGCCTATAGTACTTCTTCTACCAGTAGCGCTAACACTAGCAAAGTCTGCCATGTTTGCATCCATGTTAACCACAGCAGCATAGCCTCCTTGATTTTTTAATCCTGCAAGACGCATTTCATTGAACCATACTTCTCCACAAATATTATTTGAGGTCGCATTGCGCACACCTATCATCATGGCTCTTATGTCTCCAAAATTAGGATTACCCTTAATACCGTATCTATGCTGATTTTCTTCTCCTGCGCTGCTAGGATCTAAATCTGCCTGCTCAAAAAAGTTCAGAGTACTTATATTTAAAGTATTATCACTTAAAACTCTGGCTTTTATTTCCTGAAGAAGTGACAAGTCAATATTAAAATTATTTGCTTGTGGCCAGATTTCTTCTCGCACATCAGTACCAAAAGGAGTAGGTTGTAATGGTAATCTAATTTCATAAAAGTTCTGAGTATAATCAACACCTATCCTTACAAATGCTTCCAATTCTCCATTTGCAACAGCCATTTCATTTACAAGTGATTCTGCATGCACAAACATCTGTAAAGATTCATACTGTCGCATATCAATCCTTATATTTTTAAAAACGCCTCGACCATCTCCTGGTTCTAAATCGCAAACTCTTAACGCTAGAGATTGTTCATTCTGTCTAATATTTTGATTTTGGGTTCTTAATTCTTCTCGCTCTACTCCTGGTGGCAACCTATAAGGTATAGGAGACCTGGATTCATTATTTTCTATATTGACTCCTTCTACCTCAAAAGTTGTAGGATCATCCGAAGCAATTGGATCTGTTTCATCTAAGGTATCTGTAAATCTTCTGTAATCTCCACGTACCAAATCAAGAGATCCAAATCTCAAAAATGTATCTACGTCAAAATCTGTTAAATACATTCTCATAAATCGTATTGCTCTAAAATCTGCAATACCACCTATTTCTTCACGATTAGGATCATTTAAAGGAACTCTAAATTGCACCCATCTGGTATCAATGGTTGTACCATTAGGCAAAGTGCTTTGAACTTCTTTAGTATCAAAGATGTATTCACTTGTTGTGACATCCATTCCAGGAAAAATTTCAATATCGTACTCATAGTAGCTATCTATGGTATTCATTGTATTGTCTCGGTTGATATCTTCTACATCTGGTAATGTGGTAGAACCACGATTGTCTTGAGTCACAGTGGTAGGTGAATTACCTTCAGTCCCATTATAATTTTTGTACCTCATAGGAATATCTCCGGTAGCGGCAACAAAAAACTCATAGTTATCTCCCGCAGGATCAATAGGTCCAAACGCGGGAAAATCTGCAAGCTCTTCATTATCACTATAACCATCTAGTCCGATGTCTTGATTTGCACGCTCAGCTCCTTGAGTATCAAACGCATAAACCAAAGACTGATTTACTGGTACTTTACCAAAGGCTGTATTTACGGTAAGGTCTGTACCGCCGTCATCTGGCAATCCGTTTTCAAATTGCTTTCTGTTATCTTTTAATATGTCTTCAGAAATACTTCCTAAGTTGATAGAAATAGTACCTCCATTATTGGTAGGATCATATTGAAAAGGATCCATGATCCAAAATTGGATATACTCTACATTAGTCTGCTCAAAATCTGTACTTGAGAATTGTCGCATAATTCCACCCCAGTTATCTGCTGGATTAGGTAAAATATTTGTTCCCGCAGCTTGCGGATTATAATTATATTGCCCTCGCTCATCAGGATAATAAGCCAGATCCAATGTATTTATAACTTGTTGTTGACCTTGTTGTAGGTCAACATTTGGAAACAATTCATCTACAAAAACTCTTCTGGTTCTATAGTCAGAAACATCGTCGTCTGTGATTCCTGCAGGTCTTTGATTGCCATAGAATATTGGGTCAATAGAATACCAAGCCATTTTTGCACGACTAAAGTTATATGCCAAAGGGTTTGCTGGACTACCTGAACCTTCAAAAGCTACTGGTGTACTGGCTAAAGACCAAGAAAAAGGGGTTAATATATCAATTGTCGTTTGAGAACCTTCAAAATCATCAACATAAGCTGCTGCCTGACCACCAAAATCATCACCAGCTGGAGAGCCTGGAAACAAGTAAGCTATCTCACCTCTTAGAGACAAGTTAGATGGTACATCTGTATCAATATTAGGTAATTTGTTTGCCAATCTGGTTAAAAAAGGAACTTCTGTATTGTACAAAAAGTTCATACCCAAGATTGTATTATTAATAGGCTCAAAACCGTAAGTAGATTTCTGAGTGATAGGTCTTTCTTTAAGGTTAAGAAATGTACCGCCCAAGATGAAGTCCTCACTAAATTTATGTTCTACGTTTATACCTGTAAAACGTTTTGTTTGCTGATTAAAAACAGAATTGTTTTCTGTGGATACTTGAATAGGTGTATTTGAGTTTAATAAAGCTTGATCTAGGATTATTACCCTTCCTAATTGATAGTCTACCGTATAGTCGATTCCTTCTTGTAAAGTTCTTCCTCCAGCTGTAACCGTAACTGATCCTCTAGGCACGTTAAAGCCACCTATCGGTATACCTTCTTGCCCAGTAGATTTATATTCTCCTTTAATAAGATACTTATTTTTATCGGCGCTTTGTAATGCTTGCGCTTTTGTAGTACGATACATATCTCTATAAACATACTGCGCTTGATTTGCATTATAAGTAGATGGGTCATTATAATCTGCTCCAGGAGTATTATTTAATTTATTAAATATATGACTACCAAATGGTTCCACCGTGGTAAATATGATTCTACCATTTTCTTGATCAATTGTAAGACCTGGAACATAATCAAAAAAACCATCTCCTTGTGGTTGTGGATCTCCTTGTTGATTCAATCGATCAAGATTAAAAACGCGTATTAAAGTGGTTTGATCTACATCGTCAGGTAGGGCAACCGCAGGGTTTCCTATGGTACCTTCGGCGGCAGTGATATAGTTAAGCTCTGGTGGGTATTGATAAAAGATGTTTAATCTAAAATCTTCTGGTGTTAATTGAAAACCTCCTAGATTATAAATATTCTTCATCATCAAATCCCAAATAGGCTCACTTACGTTAGTTAGATTGCTCTTAAGTAATTTCACTACGAGACTTTGGTTACTTACTGGTGGTTGATTAGGGTTTGGACTTGCGATAACATCGGTAGCAACTACACCATCATTAGCAAATTCTCCTACTTGAAATACTTGACCACCTACCGTGTATTGAAATGCTACTGCAAGAACTTCATCATTATTTAAACGTTGCCTTAGAGAAATATATCCTAATTGAGTGTTTAAAGTATATTCTTGAGAAGTAAGTTTTCTAGCATTTTCTAGTGTAACATAATCAAACCCTTCATTTACAGTTGCACCTCCAAAACCTTGTTGTACAGTTGCAATATCTCTGATCTGACTATTAAGTAATGTTTGTGCACCACCGTTAATACCTTCAGGATTAAAATCGTTATTTTCATTATCAGGAAAACTTCCAGCAGGCACATTTATAAATCCACTAGGTCGCGTATCTAGACCTATATTTTCAGGATCTGATTCTCCTATATCTTGAATTGCCACAAGATTACGTACATCCTGTGTCCTATTACCACGATTAGTGATCCATACCTCAGCTCGAGTAATTTGAATATTATTTCTAATAAATGGAAAGTCTTGCAGGGCTGTATCGTAATTATCTCTAAAGTAATGAGAAAGGAAATAGTGGCGATTCTCATCATAATCCAAAGAGAAAAAGTCAAAATCATTTACAGTAGCCCCACCAGCTGCTTGTACTGTTCTTGACTCTGATTGTTGCTCAGAAAAAACAGCAGTGATTCTAGTTTTACCAAATTGTAATTCAGTCTTAATACCAAATAAGCTTTGAGCACCTCGTATCAATTGAGAATTAAGGGGCATGGCAACATTTCCTACTTCTATGCTTTGTAATATATCATCTTCAGTTGGTGTGTAATCCAGCTTGATTTGATTCTGGAAATTAAAGGTACTTTGAGTGTCATAGTTTGCATTAACTTGTAATCTGGTACCTACTTTACCCACAAGACTTAAATTGATGCGTTGATTAAAATCAAAAGTTAAGTTCTGTCGGTTTCTTGGAGAAAAACTAGGATTATCAGATCTATTAAACAATAAACCTAAATCTACCTCTACAGAACCTTGTGGATCTATATCTATTTCTGTGCCTCCAAAGATTGATTCAAACAAGTCTGAATTCACATAAAAATTAGGAAGTAAATCTTTTTGTTTTTCTTTATCTTCTTTGGACTTACCTGCTATAGCAGCAGCTTTTTCTTTAAAATAATCACGCATTTGCTGCTTCAATACCAGATCTAGATATTGCTCACGTGTAAGAATAAATGGAAAGTCAATGTTATAACCATTGAAGGTACTTGAATAAATATAACGGTCTAAGTTTGCATCATATTTATATAAGGTAGTAATACTAGGAGGATCTGGCAATTGTAAAGTACCTAGTCTCACTCCAGTTTTGATAGAATCTTGTGCGGTTTGATTAGGTTCTTGCGCTTTCGCGAAAGCGAAAACCAAAAAACATAAAATAAAGGCAACAAACCTTAAGTTAGTAGTATGATATTTCAAATCTTATAACTGTTTAAGTGCTTGTTTTATAAGTTGTTCTGTAGTAGCATCGGGCTGTGAAGAAAGTATTTTATCTACTACTTTTTGTGCTTGCTTACGCATATATCCTAATGTTTCTAATGCAGATAACGCTTCTTCTCTTCCAGTATTGCTTGCTATAACTGTTAATTCTGGATTATCGAGGACTTGCAAGATTTTATCCTTTAAATCCAGTATTACACGCTGTGCTCCTTTTGCTCCTATACCTTTTACGCTTTGGATCGTTCTTACATCACCAGAGGCAATAGCTTGTGCAATTTGATTAGGCTCTAGACTAGAAAGCATAGTTCTTGCCGTATTTGCACCTATACCAGATACAGAAAGTAATAATTTAAATATTTCGCGCTCGGTTTTTTCAAAAAAACCAAATAAACGATGCGCATCTTCTCTTACTAATTGATATGTATATAATTTTATAAGTTCACCTTCTGGAATCAAGGAATATGTATGAAGTGATATTTCTACAAGATAACCTACACCAGCGCAGTCTATGACTACATCAGTCATATTTCTCTCCACTAGTTTACCTTGAAGTTGTGCAATCATAAATTAACATATTTTAAGAAAACCAAATGTAAGAAAATATAAATGATCAAATGTTAAGCACGCAAGTAGAATTATTGGCTCTTTTTTGCGTGCTTTTCTTTTTGTTGAGCATCTATAACTGCAACTGCTGCCATATTTACAATTTCATCTACACTCGCACCTAATTGTAAGATGTGTACAGGCTTTTTCATTCCCATCATTATAGGACCTATAGAATCGATACCATTTAGTTCTTTAAGCATTTTATATGAACTATTAGCACTTTCTAGATTAGGAAAAACTAATGTATTTACTTTCTTACCAGCTAATTTAGAAAAAGGGAATTTACTTTTTAATAGCTCTTGATTAAGGGCAAAATCGGTCTGTAACTCTCCATCTACTACTAAATCAGGATAATATTGATGTAAGTACTTAACGGCTTCAGTAACTTTTGAAGCATTAGGATGTGAAGACGAACCGAAATTTGCATAAGACGTCATTGCAATTACAGGTGACACACCAAACATGGATGCCGTACGACCTGTCATTTGAGCAATTTTAGCTAACTCTATAGCATCTGGATTGATATTAATAGAGGTATCAGACACAAACAAGGGACCTCTTGCTGTAATCATTAAATTTGTGGTAGCGATCTTATCTACCCCAGGAGATTTACCTATAATTTCCATCATAGGCTTTACAGAAATAGGATAAGATTGTGCAACACCTGTTATTAAAGCATCTGCGTCTCCCAGTTTTACCATCATTGCTGCAAAGTAATTGCGCTGTCTCAACAATTTACCAGCATCAAATTCAGTCACGCCTTTTCTTTGTCTTAATTTCCAAAATTCATGAGCGTATCGATCTTTACGGGCACTTTCTTCGTCTGACTTTGGGTCTATGATTAAACATTGCTGGTCAAAACCTAGTTCTTCCATCAATTCTTCAATAATATCTTTGCGCCCTAATAAAATAGGAGTTCCTATCCCATCTTCTAAAACAATTTGTGCAGCCTTAAGAACGTCGATATTATCAGCCTCTGCAAAGACGATTCTTTTAGGATTAATACGTGCACGGTTTAATAACAATCGTACCAGTTTATTATCAGACCCCATACGACTGAGCAACTGTTCTTCATACCTGTCCCAATCTAGAATAGGTTCTTGAGCAACACCGCTTTCCATTGCAGCACGCGCTACTGCTGGCGGTATGGTAGAAATCAATCTAGGATCAAAAGGTTTAGGGATAATGTAATCGCGACCGAAAGAAAGTTTTAATTCTCCGTAAGCAATATTTACTTGTTCTGCAACTAAGGCGATTGCCCAGCTTGCCAAA
>CAZBCH010000243.1:0-9106 GCA_964490235.1 uncultured Flavobacteriaceae bacterium
GGTTATTTAACAGATAGTCTTGGTAGAAAAATTGATTTTAGAAATACAATCATAATCATGACTTCTAATGTAGGTGCTAGAAAACTAAAAGATTTTGGATCTGGTGTAGGATTTGGTACTGCTGCCCGTAAAAATGCAGAAGGTGATAATGCAAGAGGCGTTATTCAAGCGGCTTTAAAGAAAACCTTTGCTCCTGAATTCTTGAACAGAATAGATGATGTGATTGTCTTCAACGCTCTAGAAAGAGAAGACATTCATAAGATCATTGATATTGAGCTTTCTAAATTATTTGCTAGAATTGAAGATTTAGGATATCGCCTTACCCTTAGCGATAAAGCTAAAGACTACATATCAGACAAAGGATTTGACAAAGAATATGGAGCTAGACCGCTTAAGCGTGCTATTCAAAAATATATTGAAGACCACCTAGCTGAAGAAATCGTAAATAGTCAACTTCAAGAAGGTGACCATATATTCATGGATCTTGATGAAGAGAAGAAGGAATTGTTTGTGAAAATCGAAAAACCTTCCAAAGAAGAGGAAGAAGAGTCGACTAAAGATTAATCAATACTTTCAAATCATTATAAAAAGAGTCTTAAATAAACAATTTAAGACTCTTTTTTTTGCACAAAATAATGTTATCTATTGCAAAGAAAGTTTGTTCAGAAAAAGATTCCATCAAAATCTTTAAACATAGAATTCAAATATTTTAAACTCTATTGACTCCTATAAAGACGGTAAACGATAATATTTATTTTAAAGTTTTTGGATATTGATACAACTATCTCGTTGTATTATCGTGAATTGTTACCGTTTATCGTTTTGTTAATTACTTAGCTTATTTACTATGCACGCACAGTAATTGAAAACTATATTTGCACGCTTAATTTTTTAAAAACAAGATAATGAATGTTTTAGAGTTGCATTTTGGTACTTTTGAATTACTTCCCAACATAGTGTTAGGTAGGATTAATGAAGGTATTCACTTTGATCAAGAGCTTAATGCTATTTTAGGAAATCATTTAATCGCACATTATGGTGATAACCACGATTTAGCATATGTAAGTGTTCGAGAAAACAGTTACAGTATTGATCCTATGGTGCACTTGTACAATTCTCGCTATGAGAAATTGTGTTGTATAGGAATAGTGGAAACGCAACATAGAATGTTAAGTTCTGTGGCTCTAGAGAGTAAGTTTTTTAAATCTGGTAAATTAAAATCTTTTCAAGATTCAAATGAAGCTTTAGAATGGACTAACTATCAATTATTGAGTAAAATGGACAGTAACTTTTTAAACCATTTGAATTAATCATCAAACGCCAGATCATCAATATTCATTGAATCGATAAATTCCTGAGCTGCTATAATATCTGTATACATTACTCGATCATCATTATAAGCTGGTATAGTTAACCGTAGTGTGTTCTTTATAGAATTTAAGAAACTTGAAGTATTCTTTTCATGAAAATCAAGCGATTGTGTGCTGGCCAGTAACTCAATCGATAATATGGTTTTTAAATTAGAAATGACTCTGTAGGCTTTTGTAGCTGCATTTGCTCCCATGCTTACATGATCCTCTTGACCATTTGAGCTTACTATACTATCAGTACATGCAGGATTAGAGAGGTGCTTGTTTAGACTTACTATACTTGCAGCCGTATATTGTAAGATCATCATTCCACTATTTAAACCAGCATTTTTACATAAAAAAGGTGGTAAACCTCTTGTACCACTCATAAGTTGAAATATTCTACGCTCACTTATACTACCTATCTCGCTCATAGCGATACTCAAGAAATCCAAAACTAAAGCTAGAGGTTGCCCATGGAAATTTCCTCCTGAAATAATGACCTCAGACTCAGGAAATACATTAGGATTATCAGTTACAGAATTACATTCAATCAGCACCGTTTTTATCACATGATCAAGAGTATCATTACTAGCCCCATGAACTTGTGGAGTGCATCTAAAACTATATGGATCTTGTACATTTACTTTTTCCTCTACCGCTATTTCACTGTCTTGCAGCAACTCTCTAATAATAGAAGCACTTTTTAATTGTCCCTTATGAGGTCGTATCAAATGAATTCTTTCATCAAAAGGAGATAAATTACAAGAAAAACCATCCAGTGAAAGAGCGGTTGTAATATGAGACCAATACCATAATTTTTTGGATTCTAAAGAAAGGAATACACCATATGCAAGCATAAATTGAGTACCATTAATTAACGCTAGACCTTCTTTTGATTGTAATTTTAAGGCACTCCACCCTTTTAAGTCATTAATTTCTTTACCAGTATATCGATTTCCTTCATACATGACTTCTCCTAATCCTATAAGCGGTAATGCAAGATGAGCTAGAGGAGCTAGATCACCAGAAGCTCCTAAAGATCCTTGTTCATATACGATAGGATATATTCCATGATTGTAAAAGTCTACAAGTCTTTGAACCACCTGAAGACTTATGCCGCTATGCCCATAAGATAAACTCTGTATTTTAAGAAATAGCATCCATTTCACAATATGTTCTGGAACTTGATCACCAGTTCCACAAGCGTGCGACATGATTAAGTTATGTTGCAGCTGGGTCAAATCCTTCTTATCAATTTGAGTATTACACAAAGAACCAAAACCTGTATTTATTCCATAAGTCGCAGGACTATCTGTTGTTCCAAAATTACTATCTAGATATTCTCGACATTTTTTAATAGCAAGAATAGATTCATCAGATAACTTAATTTCTGTAACTTTTTTATCTATTTCATTTAAGTCGCGTAGACTTATACGTTTTGGCGAAATTTCATGGATCATAATGGGCTGTTTATGGTGCTACAATAATAGTTAAACTCTATTCTATTCCAAAACCTATTGTTTAATGACCTTCTTTTACATTTTTAATTCCTCTTCAAGTTGAAAATCAATATGATTAACCAGAAAAGAACTTAAATTCTTAAGATAAACCAACTATAAAAATTTATTTTTGCACCTATGAAAAATGAAGGTTACAAAGGCACTCCTAAAGGAATACTTATCCCTATAGGTGGCAATGAAGATAAAGGAATAGAAGACAATGAACAATATACATTAGAATTTATTGAAGATGGTATATTGTATCTTGTAGTACAAGAATCTGGAGGGACAGATTCTCAAATTGTCGTGATTCCTACTGCCTCAAGTATTCCTTTAGAAGTAGGAGCTAATTATTTAGAAGCATTTGCCACATTAGGTTGTAAAAATGTAACTGTACTAGATATTAGATCCAAAGAAGATTCAGAAAAACAATCATCTATCGATCTTATTAAAAATGCAAATTGTGTGATGTTTTCTGGCGGTAATCAATCTAAAATTACTAATAAAATAGGTGGCACCACTATACATGAAATTTTAATAGATCGTTATAGAAATGAATCTGGATTTGTTATCGCAGGTACCAGCGCTGGTGCGATGGCTATGGCAAATGAAATGATTGCAGGTGGTAGCGCTGCAGAGTCTTTTATTAAAGGTGCGGTAAATATGTATAAAGGATTGAGCTTGATACCAGAATTAATTATTGATACACATTTTATAAAAAGAGGTCGTTTTGGTAGGCAGTCAGAAGCTATTGCAAAATTTCCTAATCTATTAGGAATAGGTCTTGCTGAAGATACAGGAATGATTATAAAAAGTGGAAATCATTGCACTGTGATAGGCTCTGGAATGGTGATCGTTTTTGACGGTAGTACCATCAAGCATAATAATGAAAGTATACTTGAAGAAGGCACGCCTATGACTATTTCTAATATGACTGTCCATGTTTTGTCTAACGGTGATATGTACGATATTAAAAATAGAAAAGTTACGGTTCTTCCTATGGAAGCGCCGTTTATTTAATTGACGGTTTAAGTAAAAGTTTATTCTGTTTAGGTTAAATGTATTATTCAATAAACTAAAATTATGATCTGTTTCGCTTTCGCGAAAGCGGAACCATAATTACCATCATTCTATAGAGGTTCATTTCTTTAGAAAAGTAGTATTTTTCGGTAATTAAATTTTTACCAACTAAAATACTATACCATGTTAGAAATCTTCCTGATCATTTACCTATCTAAAAAAATCGGTGCGATTCTTGAATCCAAAGGCTACAAAAAAGGCTGGTACATCGCCCTATTTGTTTTCACATGGATTGCAGGAGAAATAGGTGGTTTTGTTATAGGAGCACTTGTTTTTCCAGAACAACCTATAGCCATGTATATCATAGCACTTTTAGGCGCTGCGGCAGCCTTTGCGGCCAACTACTATTTTGCAAAATCATTACCTGATAAAAACATCCATGATCTAAATGAATTTGGAATGACAGAAGAATTTAGAGCTAAATAATATATTAATAGTTAAAGTACTCAAATAAAAAAGATTAAATGAAAAAGGCAGTTCTCTTTATTTTTTTATCCTTTACCATTGCCTCTTATGGACATCAAGATAAGTACTATGAGTACAAATATGATCAAGTTACGGTAATGATCAACACTGGTTTTTATTTTGAAGAAATAAATAATGTGAAAATTATAGGGCAATATGCTGCCATGTTGTGTAAAGAGTTAGATTATAATGAACCTGTTGCACTATATTTTGAACACGATTATACCCATGAACTTGAAGGAAAGAATTTTGAATTCCTTTCCTATGGATTAGATTATTTAGTTTTTGATAGAAAAAACAATTATATAGTCAAAGGGGATGATCCTAGAATAGAAAACAAAATTGATAAAATATCTATCAGTCAATACGGATATCACTTCACTATTTCAGAAACACTGAATTTTCTTCTTCATGGCATTGAAAACAAAGATGATATAAAGTCTCTTACAGTTAAGGAGAATATCCAAGGTTTTTATTCTGGTTTGAAAATCCTTTCTCTTAAACAATCAGTAATTAAGAAAGTTAAAGCCAAAGAAAACTCGATAGTAAAAAAAATACTTAAAGAAAAAGTATATATAAATCCAACAGACGATATTCCTGAACACATGAAATACGATCTAGATGTTTCTTATTATAGTCAGTATAATAAATATACTTTATTTGATGGTAGCAACTTTGGTGACGAAATAAAAGATATTGATACGGTAGAACAAATTATGTTTATAGATGTAGACATTAGTAGTTTTTATCCTAACATGATTGTTTTAGAATCTAATGAAATACTACACTTTTATGCAGGATCAAAAGGAAATGTTGGTTATCCTTATTTAGGTGAAGTTAATTATAAAAACTTACACACCAAAATCATAGGAAAACACAAATACTTGAGTGAGATGAGACTATCTTCTTTTACTAATGACTTTATGTTAATCGAGTTCATGGACCTCGATGGTTATGCAAATGACTACAAACTTGTTTTTTTACTAAATGAAGGTAAGTTAGTAACCGATCTAGTATCTTTTCTAAACAGTCATAAAACAAAGAATTAAACCAGTTTAACTCAATTCTTCCCACCTAAAAACGGTACAAACCTAAACTCTCCAAAGGTTTCTTTTGAAAATTCTGTAGCACTTTCTCTTATAATTAGTGTCATGATTTGTGGATCACTACCTACTGGAATCACCAGCCTACCTCCTATTTTTAGTTGGCCTAATAATGTTTGTGGAATTTCTGGAGCACCGCAAGTAACAATTATAGAATCAAAAGGCGCTTCTTCTGGCAAGCCTTTATAACCATCGCCAAAAACATACTTTCTAGGACGGTAATTCAGTTTTCTAAAGAGTAAATTGGTTTTTTTATACAATTCGTTTTGTCGCTCAATAGTATAAACTTGCGCTTTCATCTCTAACAAAACGGCACATTGATAACCACTTCCAGTACCTATTTCCAGCACTTTATCACCTGCTTTTAAATCTAATAATTGGCTTTGAAAAGCGACCGTATAAGGATGCGATATGGTCTGATCTGCCCCTATAGGAAATGCTTTATTCTTATATGCATGTTCTAAAAATGAACTGTCTAGAAACAAATGTCTAGGCACTTGATTCATAGCATCTAGAACTCTTGCATCTGTAATTCCTTTATCGCGCATTAAATCTACTAACTGGCGACGCTTTCCTTTATGTATATAGTTATCTTCGATAAGGTCAAAAATAATTTCAAGATTGCTTAAATCCCATTGAAAACCCTACTATTTTTCAACATTAAATTGCTAATAAATAGTCATAACTAGGTTTTCACTAACGATATTTTAACGATCTATTACTTATTTTTACAAAAATGCTATAATTATGCTTAAAGCTGGAGTTCTAGGTGCTGGTCATCTGGGTAAAATACACCTTAAATTACTACAACAAAGTGAGCGTTACGACCTTATAGGCTTCTATGATGCTGATGCTCAAAACGCTAAGAAAATAGAAGAAGAATTAGGTTACAAATATTTCCCTGATGTAGATGAATTGATTGCAGCTTGTGATATGATAGATGTAGTAACTCCTACCTCCTATCATCATGCTAGCGGTATGAAAGTTTTAGAAGCTGGAAAACACCTATTTATAGAAAAACCGATTACGGTTACTGTAGAAGAAGCTCAGGAATTGATCTCGCTTTCGCGAAAGCGAAACTTAAAAGGTCAAGTGGGACAAGTAGAACGTTTTAACCCAGCATTTAGATCGGTAGCAAATCGTTTTGATAATCCTATGTTTATTGAAACACATCGTCTAGCAGAATTTAATCCACGTGGTACCGATGTAAGCGTGGTGCTAGACTTAATGATTCACGATATAGATGCTATCTTGAGTGTAGTTAAAAGTAAAGTAAAGAGTGTGAGCGCAAGTGGTGTATCTGTGATTTCTGAAACACCAGATATTGCAAATGCTCGCATAGAATTTGAAAACGGTTGTGTGGCAAACCTTACTGCTAGTCGTATAAGTTTAAAGAAAATGCGCAAAGCAAGATTCTTCCAGAAAGATGCATATATCTCAGTTGATTTTCTTACAAAAAAGGTAGAAGTTGTACGTATGAAAGATGCGCCAGAAGTACCAGGTGATTTTGACATGATTTTACAAAATGCCGAAGGAATCAAAAAACAAATTTATTTTGATAATCCAGATGTTACTGATAATAATGCTATTCTAGATGAGTTAGAAACTTTTGCAGATGCCATTGAAAACGACACAAGACCTATAGTTAATCTAGAAGATGGCGCTGCAGCTCTAGACGTTGCATTACAAATAATTAAAGAGTTTAAATCTTTATAATATGAACAAAATCGCATTGTTAAGTGTGTTATTTATAATTATAGCTTGTAAAAGCGACACATCGCATGAAGTAGAAACCGTAGATTATGACTCACAAAATATAGAAAAAGAATTAGGTGAATTTTTTTCTAATACTCACTCCAAAGGAATGGGTGTTGCTCTTTTTAATGGCGACCAGATTTTATTTGAAAGAGGTTATGGAGTAAGCTCGCTTAAATACAATATTCCATATACCGCACAAACAACACAGAATATTGCCTCGATATCTAAAGTGGTTACAGGTCTTACTTTACTTAAAGCTATGGAAGGTAAGGATGTGAATTTAGATCAAGACATTAATACCTTTTTACCACTTAAGGTTAAAAATCCATTATTTCCTGAAGCTCCTATCACTTTAAAGCAACTAGTAACGCATACAAGTTCTATTTATGATGGGAATTTTTACGGTAATTCTTATTATACATTAGAAGAAGATTTTACAGAAAATCCTGATATCGATCAAGAAGAAATTAAAAGCCTTCCAACTAAAGAAAATAGTTTGTCTCTTACAGAATACCTAAGAGCAACGTTAGAGGAAACCGATAGTTCCAGTACAAAATATGGTTATATCAACTATCAACCAGGAACGACCTATAGTTATAGCAATAATGGCGCAGGAATAGTTGCCTTATTTGTACAAACCATAACCGGTAAAGACTTTAAAACATTTTCTTATGAGAATGTTATTCAACCTCTTTCTCTACAGAATTCTACATGGCAAGATAAGATCGATGACCAGCATTCTTTTCTATACAGTAAGAATGAATTAAGGTATCCTTTTTATGGTTTAGTTACCGCAGCAGATGGCGCTTATCGCACAAATACTCATGAACTAGCAATTTTAGGTCAAGAGTTAATCAATGCCTATCAAGGTAAAGGAACTCTTTTAAATAAAAATAGTTATGAAATTTTCTTTAAGAAATATCTTAACGAATCCCATTTTAAAACAGAGAAATCCAGTAGAGATCACAAGGAAAAAGGATTTAATAAAGGAGTTTTCATCACCTATAAAGATAACACTATAGGACATTCAGGAGGAGATCCAGGCGTAACGACTATGCTATATTTTAATCCCGAAACAAATAAAGGCTATGCTCTTTTATTCAATTCAGATTTTAATACTGATCAAGAGGAACAAGCTTTTTTATCAATTGCTGAACTTTTAAATAAGGAAATTGCTAAGTAATTAATTAAAAACCGACAAAAATCGGGACTTCACAAAATAAAATACAATGAAAAATATTACAGTTATAGGTGCAGGAACAATGGGTAACGGGATTGCACACACATTTGCACAATCTGGTTTTAACGTTGCTCTTGTAGATATATCGCAAGAAGCTTTAGATAGAGGTTTAGGCACTATCTCTAAAAACCTAGATCGCATGATCGCCAAAGAACGCATCACAGAAGATGATAAAGCAACCACTCTAGGAAACATTACGTCATTTACAGACTTGAAAGAAGGTGTTTCAAAAGCAGATCTTGTGGTGGAAGCAGCGACAGAAAATGTTGATCTAAAATTGAAAATTTTTGGTGATATGGATCAGTTTGCTCCAGCAAATTGCATTTTATCTACTAACACGTCTTCGATATCTATTACTCAAATTGCTTCAGTAACAAAGCGCCCTGAGAAAGTAATAGGTATGCATTTTATGAATCCAGTGCCTATCATGAAATTAGTGGAAATTATACCTGCTGTTCAAACCAATAACAGAACCACCGAAAAGGCAAGGTCGATTATTGATAGCTGGGGAAAGCTAACTGTCCTGGCTAAAGATACCCCTGGGTTTATTGTAAATCGAATTGCCAGGCCATTTTATGGTGAAGCTTTAAGGATCTTAGAAGAGGGTTT
>CAZBCH010000244.1:0-5544 GCA_964490235.1 uncultured Flavobacteriaceae bacterium
CTATGTGAGACCATCAAATATCTCTGATGAGTTTCAAGCGATACTTGATAGAAATGTCTTCTTAGAAAGCAGTTTTGATCAGCAATTTATATCTGGATTGACCTATGCATTTACCTATAACGGTATGTTGAGACAAAACAAAAAGTCGCTATTTTACGTCCACAGTACCTTTGATATTGCTGGTAACAGCATCAGTTTACTAAGTCAAGAAAATGATGAAGGTAAAAACGAATTCTTAGGTTTAGAATATGCTCAATACGCAAAAGCCGATGTTGATTTTAGATACCATTATCGCTTGACGCAAGAATCAAAAATTGCCACAAGACTGTTTGCAGGATATGGTTTGCCCTATGGAAATAGCAGCGTATTACCTTTCAGTAAACAATACTTTTCTGGTGGCGCCTACAGCGTTAGAGCTTTTAGAACACGTTCTTTGGGTCCAGGAACTTACCGACCAGAAAATACAGACGACCGTTCCTTTTTTGATCAATCTGGTAACATCAGGCTAGAAGCAAACGTGGAGTATCGTTTCCCTATTTACAGCTATTTCAAAGGCGCCGTTTTTGCCGATGCTGGTAATGTATGGACTACGGCAGGTAATGGACTGGAAGGTGGCGAGTTTGGCAGTAATTTCATTAATGAATTCGGGATAGGGGCAGGAATAGGTCTGCGAGTAGATGTGCAAGGATTTGTAATTAGATTTGATCTTGCCGCACCATGGCATGACCCTTCAGAGGTAGAAGGCGAGCGCTGGAATTTTGATGTAGCAAATCCAGTTTTCAATTTTGCAATTGGGTATCCGTTTTAGGTTTGTTGAGGTTACCGCTTTCGCGAAAGCGAGATAAAATTATATCAACCTTCTACTTATTCAAAGAGTTAAACCCTTCTAAACTCTTATCCTTAAGATATTTTCTAATTGTATTTTTAAAACAAAAACATGATCACAACCATTAACCCATATAACGGTAAAGAACTTTCTAAATACGAAGAACTTACCAAAAAAGATATTAAAGCAAAGCTTGACAAAGCACAAACGGCTTTTGAAAAATGGCAAAATACTAGCTATGAACATCGTTCAAAGCACATTAAAAAAGTAGGTGAGTTACTACGTAAAAACAAAGATGAGTATGCAAAGTTAATGACTCAGGAAATGGGTAAACCTATAACTCAATCTCGTGGTGAACTAGAAAAATGTGCCTGGTTATGTGATTTTTATGCTGAAAAAGCGGAAGGATTTCTTGCAAACGAACACGTAGAAACAGAGCATTTTAAATCTTATGTGAGTTATGAACCTTTAGGCGTTATTCTAGCTGTGATGCCTTGGAATTATCCGTTTTGGCAAGTTTTTAGATTTATAGTTCCTGCATTGATGGCTGGAAATGTAGGTGTTTTAAAACACGCAAGCAGCGTGATGGGTTGTGCAGAATTGATAGATCAAATCTTTCAAGAAGCAGGATTTCCAGAGGGCTGTTTTCAAAATCTAGTGATAGGTAGCGATAAAGTAAACGCGATCATCGAAAATGATATTATTAAAGCAGTTACCTTGACTGGTTCTAAACCTGCAGGAGCAGCAGTCGCAGGAACGGCAGGAGAACAAATAAAGAAAACGGTATTAGAATTAGGCGGTAATAATGCATTAGTGGTATTCAATGATGCAAATCTTGAAGATGCGGTACAAAAATGTGTAGATGCAAGATTTCAAAATACTGGACAAAGTTGCATAGCCGGAAAAAGATTACTTCTTCAAGAGGATATTGCTGAGGATTTTTTAGAAAAATTCACGGATAAAGTAAAGGAATTAGTTTCTGGTGATCCCATGGATGATGAAACTTATATAGGAGTAATGGCAAGAGAAGATCTTGCAGAGGAATTAGAAGAGCTCATGAATACTTCTCTAGAAAAAGGAGCCGAGTTACATTATGGAGGCTCAAGAGATAAAGCCTATTTTGCGCCTACGATTTTAACGAATGTAACACCAGACATGCCTGTCTTCAGGGAAGAAACCTTTGGGCCACTTATAGCAGTGACAATTTTTAAAACAGAGGAAGAAGCTATCAAATTAGTGAATAAATCAAAATTTGGGCTAGGAGCAAGTTTATTTTCTACTGATTTGAAAAAAATGGAAGAGCTAGCTGCTCAAATTAAAGATGGTGCAGTTTTTATCAATCATAAAGTGGCTAGTCATCCAGCGTTACCATTTGGTGGTACTGGGATTTCTGGGTTTGGAAGAGAATTATCTCATTTCGGAATTAGAGAGTTTGTAAATATCAAGACTGTTGTAATTGCTTGATGTACATTTCTATTTTCCACTTTTGTCGAATTAGATATTCACTCTAATAAAAAAGCCTGTTACAATCTGTAACAGGCTTAATAGTTAAAGTAAATGAAGCTTTATTTTTTGATGAATTTTTTAGTTACCGTTTGTGATCCATCATTAATTTGAATCAGATAAACATTTGCTTTCAATTCTGCTACATTAATAGCATTTCCATTTAAGTTACCTTTTGCAACTGTTTGTCCAGTTAGATTATAAATAACGTAGTTTACATTTTCACCTTTGGCAGTTGTGAATAACTCAGAACCGCTTACTGGATTAGGGTAAACAGAAATTTCAAGAGGAATAGAGACATCACTAGCGATGGCTTCTCTAGCCGTTCCACATGTTCCTAAGTTTAACCATTGACCTGGTGCTAATTCAAACAAAGTATTTTGATATACCACTTGATCTCCAACAGAATAGCTGTTTGAGCTATTGTATGCAGGAACACCGGCACACTTATCTGCTGAGGCTCCAGAAATTTGTAAATCGTCTACTGCAATATCACCTTGCCATGAAGAAGTTGTATCTACAACTAGCCTTAATTGAAGATCACTACCTGCATAAGCAGCTAGGCTTACATTAGCAGTTTGCCATGCCGCTCCTTGATTACCAGATTGTGTAAAAATTGTTGTGTAAGCACCACCAGTACTTGCTTGTACTCTTAATGTTCCTACTGCATTACCAGTCATTTGATATTGAAAGGAAAGAGTAGGATTACTTTGATTGCTTAAATCAAAACATGGAGAATCAAGTATTGCTGTTTTATTGAAGTTAGGATCAGATGCTTCTACATAAACATAGAAAGAACCTTGTGCTGCACCAGAAGGACCAGTACTACCAGAAGGCGTACCACCAGAGCGTAATGTCCAGTTGTGACTATCTCCATTGTTTTGAGACCATTGTCCTAGTGTGTTTTCAAAACCTTCATTATAAGGAAAAGAAGAAACACCATTTGAACAACCAGAACCACCACCAGAAGTTGCTACAGATATATCAAACGCATCGACAGCGATATCTCCTTGCCATGAGTCAGTTGTATCTACTACAAGTCTTACCTGAGCAGTATTTGCACTCAAGGCAGCATTACCTGTTAACCATGAAGTTCCTTGATCACCAGATTTAGTAAATACAGTAGACCATGAAGATGATCCAGCTGATCTTGCTTGTAATCTTAAGGTTCCTACAGCATTACCTGTCATTTGATATCTAAATGAAGCAGTAGGAGTAGAACCGCTAGCAAAATCTAAACAAGGAGAGTTAAGAATTGCTGTTCTATTAAAATTAGGACTAGAAGCTTCTACATAAACATAGAAAGAACCTTGATCTGCTCCTGCAGGACCAGTACTACTAGAAGGAGTACCGCCTGACTGAATTGTCCAGTCCATAGTATCGCTAGTATCTTGTGTCCAGCCTGCTAGACTATTCTCAAATCCATTAGAATATGGGAAATTATTAATAGTACTGTTACATCCAGTACCGCCGCCACCAGAAGGAGGAGCACACTTAGTTGATTGTGCTAATGAAGAGTGATAACCACCACTTAAAAGATTTGCACGCATTCTTGCTTTTTGACCTTGAGTAAATAAGTTCATACAAGAATCGTTAGAATAGTCCATGTAATTTTGTACCATATCTACAGATCCACATGAAACTGTTCCTATTTGACAACCACCATTAGAAGCATCAGATAATGGAGTATCAGAAACGAAATCATCTGCTCCACATGGACCATCTCCCCATATGTGACGTAGACCAAAGAGGTGACCTACTTCATGAGTAGTTGTTCTACCACCATCAAATGGTGCAGAAACAGCGCCAGTACGACCGAAATAGTTGTAACCCATAACTACGCCATCTGTAGCGCGATTACCTCCAGGAAATTGTGCATAACCTAGAATTCCTGCTTGACCGTTGCTATTTAAAGCAGATACTGTCCACATATTAAGGTATTGAGTAGTATCCCAAGGGTCTGTACCACCAGTAGCAGAGCTTTTCATTCTATTTTGTGTTGTGTTCCAAGAAGTAACTGAAGATGCCTTTCTTGTAATTCCATTGGTAGCATTACCGTTAGGATCTACTTGAGCAAGACAAAATTCTATTTGCATATCAGCTGCTTGTGACCATACGTTATCTGCATCGCTGTTAGTTCTTCTAAAATCTTCATTAAGAACATCTATTTGCGATTGAATTTGAGCTACACTGATATTTTGAGTTGCATTACCGTATAATACGTGAACAACAACTGGTATAGTAATGACATCGCCATTAATAGAATTAGTAGAAATAAGTTCTCTAGATCTTTGCTTGAGAAAACGTTCCACCTCTTGAACATTTTGTTCCAAAACAGGATCTTGTGCCATCGCAAGTTGTAAATCTGTGTGAGTAGAACATTGTCTTTCTTGAGCAAAGGCAAATGTTGAGAAAAATACTGCAATTAAGAACAGCACTTGAGTAAAGGTTTTTTTCATGTTATTTGGTTTTAATTAACATTTTAAGTTTCTAAAAATAGGTGCTATTATCAATTATGCAAGAATTACTGCCTCTGTGTTATGAATACTTTTTAATTTTGAGAATATCTTTATTAAATTAATTGAATTTCTTCTTAAAATATAACCATACTAAATTAGTAGGCTAATAGATTTGTTATCAAAAAGTTAAAAAGACCACTACAACGTTTTCGTAAGTCGTTTAACACTGCTTTTAAGACTATTATCGATGTTGATATTATTTTTTAAATAGATTACCGTTTGTCGATGTTTATTTTGAAATTAGCTGTATCAATAGTTTTTAATTAAAATTTCTATGTATAAATTTTCATAGTTGTAACTACATTAAAACCTATTTTTGCATTTCATTTCTATGCTTTTTCTTGATTTCATTTATTCACATATTACCAGAAAAATATGTTAATTAATTCCGCTTTCGCGAATGCGATATCAGCCTAAGTATTGTTATATTTCCACATATCACAGATTTTATTTTAATGGACGGAACTACTAAATATACCGAGGATAATATCCGGTCGCTAGACTGGAAAGAGCACATAAGAATGCGTCCTGGAATGTACATCGGTAAACTGGGTGATGGCTCTAGTGCAGATGATGGTATTTCTATTTTATTGAAAGAGGTTATCGATAACTCTATTGATGAGTATGTCATGGGAGCTGGTAAAACCATTGAGGTTTCCATTCAAGGTGAGCGCGTTATCGTAAGAGATTATGGAC
>CAZBCH010000245.1:0-6493 GCA_964490235.1 uncultured Flavobacteriaceae bacterium
TTCCATTTTTATTGATTTGTTGCAGGACTTCCATAATTTCTACGCTCGTTTGTGGATCTAGATTTCCGGTAGGCTCATCAGCGATAATTAATTCGGGCTCGTTAAGTAATGCCCTAGCTATTGCGATGCGTTGTTGCTCACCACCAGAAAGTTCATGAGGATATTTAAAACCCTTTGTTTTCATTCCTACTTTATCTAGAACTTCCTCTATACGTGTCATCATTTCCTTTTTACCTTTCCAGCCAGTTGCTTTAAGCACAAACTTTAAATTATCGTTGATCGTACGATCTGTCAGTAATTTAAAATCCTGAAAAACGACGCCTAGCTTGCGTCTTAGGTAAGGAATCTCTTTTTCGCGTAAGCGGGCTAAATTAAAGTCAACTATGGTTCCTTCTCCCTTTTTTAAAGGTATATCACCGTATAAAGTTTTCATTAATGAACTTTTCCCGCTACCAGTTTTTCCTATTAGATAAACAAATTCTCCTTTGCCTATTTCCAGATTGACATTTTTTAAGATCAGGTTATCTTTTTGGAAGACATCTACTTTACTTAAGGATAAAACATTGTTAGACATAAAAACTGTAATTTCTTGTAAAGTTAACTAAGATGTGGATAAGATTATGAATAATTAATAAGCTTTTAAAACGTTCTATCTACGGAAATCATAATTTTACTCTTTAAATAGAATTCTTTTTATTATGCAAAAATTAGCTCTGATACTGCTGTTTATTACCACGGTTACCGCAACCTATGCACAGCAATCAAAAATTGCGACTGATGATCTTGCGACCTATAATCAGGCAGTGGACTTATATCAAGAAGATCAATACCTAGCCTCTCAAAGACTGTTTGAGAAAGTGCTTGAAACTGTAGATGATGAGGTGATAAGAGGTAATGCGTCATATTACATTGCAAATTGTGCAGTGCGTCTTAATCAGCGCAACTCTGATCAGTTGATTGAAAAATTTGTCGAAGAATATCCTACGTCCATTAAAAAGAACTCCGCTATTATAGACGTAGCAGATTACTATTTTGATAATGGTAATTATCGAAAAGCGGCAGACTGGTATCAAAGAGTAGATAAAAGCACGCTTTCGCGAAAGCAAGTTAACCGCTATTACTTTAACACAGGTTACACTCTTGTACAAGCCAAAAAGTATGATGAAGCAAAACCTTTCCTGAACCGCGTAAGTGATGATAAAGAATATGGAAGTAAGGCTAAATATTATCTAGGATATATTGCATATGAAAACGATGAGGTAGAGGCAGCTACAGAGCTATTTGATCAAGTAGGAGAATCTCCAGAAGATGATGAAAAACTTTCTTACTATAAAGCAGATTTAAATTATAAATCTGGAAAATTTGATGAAGCAATTGAGCTGGCAAAAGAGCAACTACCTAAATCTAATAGAAAGGAAAAATCACAGTTAAATCGCATTATAGGCCAGTCACTTTTCAATCAAGAGAAATATGATGAAGCCCTTCCATATTTACAAGAATACGAAGGAACTCGTGGAAAATGGAATAACAATGATTATTATCAGTTGGGGTATGCTTATTATAAGCAAGGCAATTTTGAAAAGGCAGTAGAAACTTTCAATAAAATTATTGATGGAGCAAATGCCACAGCGCAAAATGCTTACTATCACTTGGGTCAGAGTTACATTAAATTAAACCGTAATGAAGATGCACTTAATGCATTTAAAAAGGCTAGTGAGATGGACCTTGATGCTCAAATTTCTGAAGATGCATCATATAATTATGCAAAATTGAGTTATGAAAATGGTAACCCTTATGACAGTGTTCCATCAGTAATTCTAGCTTATCTAGAAAAGTATCCAGATTCTGATAAGAAAAGTGAAATGAACGAGTTTCTAATAGACTCTTATTTCTCATCAAAGAATTATAAAGAAGCTCTTAGTCTGTTAGAAGATGGTAGAATAAGAGGAAATGAAGCCGTTTACGGAAAGGTAGCTTTATATCACGGATTAAATTTATTCACATCTGGCGAGTATCAAGATGCATTAGAAAATTTAAATAAAGCTGTAAAATATATTATTGATCCAGAATTGAAGAAAAAATCAATCTTCTGGAAAGCTGAGACGATGTACCAACTTAACAATTTTACCGGAGCTTATGAGAATTTTTTAAGGGCCAAAGCATTGCCTACCTCTATTGAAGAGGATGATCTTTATAATTATGATATGGGTTACACTCAGTTCAAACTCAAGAAATATGATGAAGCGATAAAATCATTTACTGCTTTTACTAAGCAATCAAGTTCAAATACTGATCGAGTAAGACTTAATGATGCTTATTTAAGAATAGGAGATGCAAATTTTGTGACAAAGCAATACTGGCCAGGAATGGAAGCTTATAATAAAGCAATAGAGCTCAATGGTTTTAATTCAGATTATGCTGCTTTTCAAAAGGCAATATCTTACGGATTTGTTCAAAAAAATGATCGTAAAATAGAAGATTTAGAAGCATTTATTCAAAGGTTCAAGACCTCAAAATATATTGATGATGTAATATATGAATTAGGAAACACTTATATCAATACAAATCAAATATCTAATGGGATAAGAACTTACGATAAATTAATTTCTGGATACCCTAATAGCATTTATACATCACAAGCCATGATGCGTAAAGGGCTGCAATTATATAATGACGGTAACCTTGATCAATCCTTAGTTGTATTTAAACAAGTTGCCGAAAAGTATGCTGGAACGCCTCAAGCAGTTCAAGCTATAAGTAGTGCAAGACAAGTTTACATAGATAAAGGAAATACTAATGATTATGCGGTTTGGGTAAGAAGCCTTGATGGAGTAGAAGTTACAGATAACGAGTTAGATGATACAGCCTATGAAAGTGCCGAGCAGCCTTTTATAAAAGGAGATATGAGTGGCACTGCGAGAGAGATGAAGAAATACCTAAATCAATTTCCTAATGGTAAACATGCACTTAAAGCTCATTTCTATCTAGCACAAGCACAGTTTTCTGAAAATAAAAAAGCAGAAAGTGTACCTCATTATGAATATGTCGTTAGTAAAGAAAGAAGTGAATTTACCGAGCAAGCTTTGGCGCGATTAAGCGAGATTCATTTAACTACAAAGGATTATGACAAAGCAATTCCAGTTTTAAAACAACTAGAGCAACTGGCAGATTTTCCACAAAACGTTATTTATGCACAGTCTAATCTAATGAAAGCCTACTATGAGACAGAGAACTATGTAGATGCTGTTCAGTACGCAAATAAAGTTCTAGCAGATAACAGTATAGAAAACAACGTAAAATCTGATGCAGAAATAATAATCGCTCGTTCTTCATGGAAACAAGGTAACGAGGCTTCAGCTAAAACTGCTTATGAAAAAGTACGCGAGACAGCATCTGGTAGTCTTGCTGCCGAGGCGACTTATTACAAAGCTTATTTTGAAAATAAAGAAGGTAAACATGACGCTGTAATAAATACAGTTAATGGTTTGAGCAAAAATTATGGTGGCTATAAATTATGGAGCGCAAAAGGTCTTGTGGTAATGGCAAAGAGTTATTATGCCTTAGATCAAACTTTGAATGCTACTACGATTCTAGATGCGGTAATCGCAAACTTTACACAATATCCAGAAGTGGTTACTAATGCAAAAAATGAGCTTGCCAAAATTAAAACTGAGGTAGCAAAAACAAACTCATCTGTTGTACCTACAAATCAAAACTAAATTGATCATGAATTTCAATATAAAAAACATAGTTATTGCCACTATAGCTTTGAGCGCAACAGTTGCATTAGGACAAACTCCAGAAGAAGAGGAAGAACGATTGAATGGTGGTACTATTACAGTAGTTAAACCTTACGATCCGTCCATAAGTGATGCTTTTAAAGTAAAAAGTAATCCTACTTTTAACGATACAACAAAGGTGAAGAAGAAACCGGTTACCTACAGTATTTTTTCTGTTCCTGTGGCAAGTACTTTTACACCTACTAAAGCTGGTCTATCTAGATTAAAACCTACACAAAGAGCTAAGTATTATAAAAATTACGCTCGTTTAGGATTAGGGAATTACATCAATGTCTTGGGTGAACTAGCTATGAATTTTGAAGTAGATCGAGATAGTGATGTAGGTGTATTTTTTAATCATAATTCTTCACAAGGTGGAATTGATGAGGTTGTTGCAGACGATGCATTTTCTGATACTTCTCTAGATATTTCTTATGGTAAAAGGTCCAGTGATTATAATTGGGGTATTACAGCTGGAGCTAGACATCAAGCGGCAAATTGGTATGGCGAGTATGAAAACACACCTAATCCTCTTACCGAAGATAGTGATGTGTCATTTAATTACCTCTCATACGCTCTCGGTGGTAAGGCGACTTTTTTTGACGGTGTTTTTAAAAATGTAGAACTCAACTTTACAGGAACTACATCCAGTAACGACGCCAGCGAGATACGTTTTAATGCCACGCCACAATTAGGTTTTGACATTATGGGAACTGAGGTAGCTTTAGGTGCTGAGGTGGATTACCTAAGCGGTAGTTTTGATACACAAGGATTACTTCCTGCACAAGAAGAGTATGCCTATTTAAAAGCAGGACTGAGTCCAGCGATAAATCTTTATGGAGATAATTTTAAAGTAAAGCTAGGAGCTCAAGTGAACTACCTTAATAATAGTGAGGCGTCAGAGAGTGATGTATTTGTATATCCAGATGTTGTAGCAAGTTACATACTAGTAGAAGAAAAATTAATCCCTTATGCAACAATAAGTGGTGGACTGGATATGAATTCGCTACAACAGTTTGCTAGTGATAATGTTTTTCTAGCTCCAGCAGTAAATGTTATACCTACAAATAGGATAGTAGATGCTCAATTAGGTTTTAAAGGAAAGATTTCTGAAAACTTCGGTTATCAATTATTTGGTGGTTACAAGATAGAAGAAAATAGATACTTCTATAACAAAGATACAGGAGCTTCATTTACAGTAGGAGACGTGCAGCCATACCATTCAGGAAACGTTTTTTACACACAATATGGTGATTTAAATACGATAGAATATGGAGCGAGCTTAAGTTTTGATGTGAATACAGCATTTAATTTAACCCTTAATGCAAATGGATACAGCTATGATGTAGAAAATGGAGAAGCCTTTTTAAATATCCCTTCTCATTTACCAGAATTTACGGCAGATCTTGTTGGGACCTATAATATCAACGATAAATGGAATGTAGGAACAACTCTTTATTACGTTGGACAAAGAGAAGCTTACAGATTTGGGACTGGATTTGAGCCGCTAGATTCTTTTTTAGATCTTAATATCGATGTGAATTATAAAATTAATCCTAAGTTAACTGCCTTTTTAAGAGGTCAAAATTTAACAGGTGGCAATTATCAGTATTATTTAGATTACCCAGTTCAAAATTTACAGATAATGGGTGGTGCTGTCTATAAGTTTGATTTATAGAAATAATTAGAATTTAATTTCGCTTTCGCGAAAGCGAGAACGTAACAAACCTCACATTGAAGTTTTCATAAAAACTCACCTAACTTAATGGGTGAGTTTTTTTATGAAGAATAAAGTAGTTTTCTAGCCATGAAAATCAGCTTCAATCACATGCATTTTTATATTCTTCTTAAATAAACGCAAACAAAGAACCACTGGTCAATATGTTTAATTTTTTCCACTTATTTTTATCTCATGAAAAAAACACTCCTACTTTTAGCACTTATCATATTTATTTCTTGTGAACAAGAATCGCAAAAAACCGCCGATCTTATCATAGAAAACGCTACTATTTATACAGTAGATGATAATTTTTCAACCGCAACAGCACTTGCTGTAAAAGATGGTAAAATCCTATTTATAGGAACTCAAGAAGAATTAAAAGCTGGAAACTTCATAGCTTCAGAGACCATTGATGCTGCTGGTAAATTTATATATCCAGGGCTAATAGATGCGCACTGTCATTTTTATGGATTGGGTCAACAACTGCAACGAGTTGATCTAGTAGGCACAAAAAGTTATGATGAGGTTATTCAAAAAGTAAGGGATTTCCAAAAAGAAAAAAATAAATCGTTTATCATAGGTCGTGGATGGGATCAAAATGATTGGGATGTAAAAGAGTTTCCAACAAATCAAGAGCTTAATGAACTTTTTCCTAACACTCCTGTGGCCTTAACTCGTATCGATGGTCATGCGATGATTGCAAATGATGCAGCACTGAAACTAGCTGGAATCGATACAGATACTGATCCATTTGGTGGAGCGATTGAACAAAAGGATGGAAAACTTACCGGTATACTTGTAGATAACCCTATGGAGCTGGTAGAAGCTGTTTTTCCTAAAGAATCAACCCAAGAAACCATTAAGTCTTTAATGGATGCTCAAGATATCAATTTTAGTTATGGAATCACTACGGTAGACGATGCTGGATTGATGCGATCTACTATTGAAACCATAGACAGTTTACAACAAGATGGAGCTTTGAAAATGAAGATTT
>CAZBCH010000246.1:0-1674 GCA_964490235.1 uncultured Flavobacteriaceae bacterium
TGTAGGTCAAAATGATGCTAGATTTACCTATCTCTTTACTTTTGATAATAATGGAAATAAGAATATTTCAACAAAATACAGCACAGAAACAGACACATCAATTCCGTTAATTAAAATATCTGAAATGCACTTAATTCTTGCAGAGAATAAAGTATACACAGATAAACAAGCAGCTGTAGATTTGGTTAATGAAGTTAGACAAAGCAGGTCGGTTCAAACAGTTGCTTCTGATGTTGAAGAAAGTGAGTTATTACAGAATATTTATGATGAATTTAGAAAAGAAACCTATTTAGAAGGTCAATATTTCTATTTAAATAAAAGAATAAACTTACTAAGTGTTCCAGCTCTTTATTGGAGGAGTTTAGATATAGATGAAAGTGAATATACATTCCCGATGCCTCAAAATGAGATTCAGTTTGGAGATGGTTCAAGAATTATAAATAATTAATAATTATGAAAAAGATAGCAATTTTAAGTATAGTATTTTTCAGCTTAACATATATATCTTGTAAAGTTGATGAAATTGATACGTTTGGACAAGATGACTATGTGTATTTCCCATTTTTAACAGACGCTCAAAATGAAGAAGAACAAGATGAGAATGGGTTAATGAGAAGAGAGTTCACGTTCGCTTTAGAAACAGATCAAGCCTTAACACAGAAAGAGTTTAGTGTTCTGGTAAATATAGCTGGAACTACAAAACCTGTAGATAGGTATATATCTTACCAGGTAATAGATTCTTTAACCACAGCTGTAGAAGGTACCCATTATGAGCTATTACCAGAAACAGCAAGTGTTATTCCGGCAAATAGTGCACAAGGTGTATTTAGTTTAAAAGCGTTAAAAACACCAGAAATGGATTCAGAAATTTTTAGACTGGCAATTAAAATTGTAGACAATCAAGATTTAAAAGCTGGAGCCACATCAGGTACAATTATTTCGCTGTCTAACATATTTGATAAGCCAATATGGTGGAGAAGCTGGTTAGGATTGGGAGAGTTTACCCAAACAAAAGGCAGACTTTGGTTTGAGTTTATGGGGGTAACAGACGGATCTAACCCTTGGGATGTAGAACCATATATTGCTTGGGTTGACTACGGTAGCGGAACACTACAAAGAGTTGATAATGTCCCAGCAAGACACGAGTCTATAAGGCTATTTGCCCTTTGGTTAGCTGAAGGTGACGAAAATGGAGACCCATACATTGATGAAAATGGAGAATTAGTGTTAGACACATTTTAAAAATTAAATTTAAAGCATTATGAAAAAAATAATAGTATTATCTCTTATCATGGCAATGACGTTTTACGCTTGCTATGAAGATGAAGGAAATTACGATTACAATTATTTGCCGGAGATAGAAATCCCTAACTTTGTAGACGCAAATTTCACCTATAAATATGGTTCCTTAATTGATATTCAACCAGACGTAGTAACAGATATTCCAGAATCAGAACTATCATATTTATGGTTACTTAATACAGGTTTTGCGTATGATACCATTGCTCAAACTAAAAACTTTTCAAGAGAAGCCACGTTTGGAACAGGAAATTTAAGAACAGAATTTAGAGTTATTCATAACCCTTCTGGAGTTCATAAAGTATTTAATTTAGATGTCATAGTTTCAGAGCCATTCAAAGTTGGATGGGGAGTTTTAAGTGATACAGGAGCCGC
>CAZBCH010000247.1:0-9263 GCA_964490235.1 uncultured Flavobacteriaceae bacterium
AGATGGAGCATTGAAAATGAAGATTTATGCGATGATTTCTAACACCCCAGAAAATCTTGATTATTATCTAAATAACGGAATCATTAAAACAGATCGTTTAAATGTTAGATCAGTAAAGTTCTATGCAGATGGCGCTCTAGGAAGTCGTGGTGCCGCCATGAAAGAACCTTATACAGATAAGCACAATCATTATGGCGCTTTACTAAGCAGTGTAGAGGATTTTGAAGAAATTGCAAAGCGCATTGCAGCAACAGACTATCAAATGAATACACATGCCATAGGTGATAGCGCAAATTATGTAGTATTAAAAGGCTATAAAGAAATATTGAATGGTCAAAAAGATAGAAGATGGAGAATTGAGCACGCACAAATTGTTGATCCAGCAGATTTTGGTTTGTTTGATGAAGAAAACATTTTGCCTTCTGTACAACCTACACATGCGACTAGTGACATGTATTGGGCTGAAGATCGCGTAGGAGCAGAGCGTATCAAAGGAGCTTATGCTTATAAAAAACTTTTAAATCAATCAAAAATGCTCGCTCTAGGAACCGATTACCCAGTAGAGCAAGTAAATCCATTTTTGACTTTTTATGCTGCTGTGGCTAGAAAAGATACCAGCGGTTATCCAGAAGAAGGTTTTAAAGCAGATCAAGCACTTTCAAGAGAAGAAGCCTTAAGAGGTATGACTATTTGGGCAGCCTATTCAAACTTTGAAGAAAACGAAAAGGGAAGTCTAGAGGTAGGCAAGGCCGCAGACTTTATCATGCTAGATCAAGATTTAATGGAAGTAGGGATAGATCAAGTTCCTAATATGAAAGTTAGCGCTACCTATTCTAATGGGGAAATGGTTTATGAAAAGAACTAGCAAAGTGATTATATAATTAAATTTTTGAAGATTCTTTTACTGGCTTTAAATGAATGCAAAAAGCACTATACCACTGATAGGCCAACTTTTAGTTTTAGTTGTACTAACTCTGATAGCTAGCTTCTTTATTTATATTTTATCTCCTGAGAATTTTATGATTTGCGATAAAGATGGCTTAATAATTTTTCCATTATTTTTAGTTTTCATTATATGTAGCATTGGGATTCTTATTAATTCTATTGTTCAATACCGTAAAGGGAAATGGAGAGCTCATAGATTAATTTCTATTTGCTTTACAATATCTTTAATCGTATCAATTTTTATTTTTCGACCTCTATACTTTTTGATCGTTTTTGATGATGTAATTATAAAATTTGAAGAAAATGAACAAGCTTACATAGAACTTGAACTATATGAAAATAAGCGATTTTATGTTGATTATTTTGAATTTGGTTGCGGCGTAGAAAAGGTTGGCTCCTATCAAATAACAAACGATCAATTACTTCTCGAATATGATAGTAATAAAACAAGTTACTTCGGCAAGCTTTTTAAGATAGAAGAAAATGAAGCTGTTTGTTTAGACTGTGACATTCCAGTATACTTAAAAATGAGTTTTAATAACAATAACTAATTTTTATTAAGCACAAAAGACTGGAAAATTTGATTCTTAATCTAAATAAGTTTTCTGCTTCAACTTCCAGTCTAAGTATTTATGAAGATCTGTTTCTATCCAGCCTGTTACAAAAGACAAAACAGTTAAGTCATCAACAAACCCTAAGACTGGAATAAAATCTGGAATTAAATCCAGCGGGCTGAAAACATATAGCAGACCAGTAGTGATTGCTGCAATGGTAAACCATGGGATCTCGGTATAAATTCCTTTTCGGTAATCTTTGATCATCATGAACATGATCTTACCTAGCTTAGCATATTTTTTAAGAAAGCCAGCATTTGCGATGGTGTTAGAGATGCTTTCCTCTTTTTCAATGGCTGCATCTACATCTTCAACAGTTGTTTCTTCAACTGCATCTAAGGTGTATTGCTCGTCTGGTAAATTTATTTTTTTTCTGAATAATCTCATGAGGCAAATATTTGGTTAAAATCTTTAAAAGACTTGAATTCTAAGGAGTTTCCGCTAGGATCCTGAAAAAACATGGTTGCTTGCTCACCTGGTAATCCTTCAAATCTTATATAGGGTTCTATAATAAATTGTACACCTTTTTCTTTTACCGCTTTCGCGAAAGCGTGAAAAACATCCCACTCTAATACAACCCCAAAATGTGGGACAGGAACAGCTTTACCGTCTACAGCATTTACAGCTGCTTTTTGTGCTTCCTCAGTCACATGAATAACGAGTTGATGACCGAAGAAATCAAAGTCAACCCAGTGATCAGAGCTGCGACCTTCCTTGCAGCCTAATACATCACGATAAAAGTCGCGAGTTGTGGTAATCTCTTTAACGGGAATGGCAAGGTGAAATGGAGTTAAATTCATTTAATGGACTTTAGTTTGATATAAAAATATGATAGCGACGATAGTGTTTCCTAAAACTACTGGTAAAATACTATAAGATATTAAACTGGCTAATGATCTCAAATAATCTTCGGCGCCTATGCTTAAAACGCTGTAAATAACGATAAGTAAAAAGAAAATTATATATAAGTTTCTAAAATATGCGTTTACGAAACCACGTAAATTTCTTTTAGTCATGAGAACTTAAATTAAAACACAAAGCCAGCTTAAAGATAAGCTGGCTTTGTAAATTTTACTGTTATCTTAATTATAAAATACCATCTACGATTCCGTATTCTACGGCTTCTTCTGCACCTAGCCAGTAATCGCGATTAAAATCTTTCATTACTTTTTCAAAGCTCTGTCCACAATTATTTGCAAGAATTTGTGCGCTTAATTCTTTAGTTTTAAGAATTTCATTAGCGGTAATTTCTATATCTACACTAGTACCTCTAGCGCCACCACTAGGCTGGTGAATCATTACACGACCATGTTTCTGGATCATACGACGTCCTTTAGCTCCACCAGATAATAAAATAGATCCCATAGATGCCGCAAGACCGCTACATACAGTACTTACAGGGCTTTTTATTTCTTGCATGGTATCGTAAATAGAAAAACCAGAAGTTACATATCCACCTGGACTGTTAATCACAAAAGTGATCTCTTCATTACTAAGTGAATCAAGGTACAATAAACGATCTACACAGTGTCGTGCAGTTTTATCATCTACCATTCCCCAAATGAACAATTTACGTTGTTCTATATATGTTTCATCTATTTTATCTTGAAGTTTAAATACTTTACTCATCAATTTTATTTTGGGTTAAAAATACGGAATCTAGAAAAAATAAAGAGCTGATTTAACAATACTATATTGCCTGACCTTCATTTCCATATTCATTCTTATATATTTTCACTAATAATAGGAATAAACTAACTAACAACGGTCCAAATATAAGACCGATAAAGCCAAATATAGGTACGCCTACAACTACACCTATTAGTGTTACTAAAGGATGAACATCTGCAAGACGCTTTTGAACAACTAGTCTAAATAAATTATCTGTTGCGCCCACAACTACTGCGCCATATATTAATATTCCTATCGCTGCACCAGTATTACCTTGTGTAAATAATAATATACATACAGGTAATATTCCTAATGCTGTTCCTACAAATGGGATCATACTACCTATTACTGTTATAACAAACCAGAAAAAAGGATTCTCTACGCCAAAAATAAAGTAGCCTATGAGAGCTACTATACCTTGTAACAACGCAACTAAGGGAATACCTATGGCATTTGATTTTACTAAATCTATACTTTCTTTTCCTATGGTTTTTATATTTTTCTCTTTCAACGGCATGTAGTCAAGTGAAGCCTTGAGCCATTTATCTCTCTCAACTAACATGAAGTAAAGTAGAAAAAACATGATTCCTACTGCAACAAAAACAGTAAGACTAGAATTTGCTAAACTTTGTAGATTGTCCGAAGCCCAGCTGCTCACATCATCAGAATTGATTTGATCAGAAATATTCATTCCTACTAATTCTTCTACCTTACCTATTTGAGCTTTGATAGATTCTGTGATTTCCTTACTATTATCTATAAGGTTCTTTATTTTAGAACTCATCATTAATCCTATTCCTGAAATGGGTAACAGAATAATGATAAAAGAGAGAGTTATCAAAGAAGAAGCTGCCAGCGATGGTCTCCAGTTTTTGTTTTCAAGCCATTTTTGTATAGGCTCTAGTAAAACATAAAGTGTCACGGCACCTAATACTCCTCCTAAATAAGGTAGTAAGTTAGTTCCTATAAGAAACAGAATACCGATTATAACGACTAGAATAAAAAGCTGTCGAATTTTGGTGGTTGGAATTTGGTTGGACATATTTTAGTTGTTGCGCAAGGCTTTTATTAATTCATCTTTGGTCATTTTAGAGCGCCCGTCTATGTCTAACTCTTTTGCTTGTTCATAGAGTTCTTCTTTAGTCCTATCTTCATAATTGCTAGCTTTTCCACCTTTTTTGCCAGCATTCTCTGTATTTGCTATACGAGCAGCTTTTTCTTTACTATATCCTTGATCAACTAGTGCTTGATATTGATCTTCATTTTTTATACTCGGTCTATCCATCTTTTTTATTTAAATATAATAAAGCGACCTCTAGTCTAGGGTTAAGAAAAATATAATTAAGCTTCTTTAAGAAATTTAATCACTCGATCAATTACTTCTTGGGTATAAAGGCTGTGTCCACCAGTTTTTGAAGTATAGGTCGTTGCTGACGGCATTGCAGCAGCTATCTCTTCCATTGCATTAAAGGGTACGATAATATCCTCTGGATTATGAATAATTAGGGAAGGAACTTTAATATTTTTAGCAAAGTCTGCTGCATTAAATTCTTCTATATAAAATCCGAATTTTGTTTTTAAAGATTTGTTTAAACTCTTATAAACAGAATTATTAAAGCTAGTCAAACCTTGATAACCTCGCATGATAACTTCTAGACGGTTAGGGCTTCCTAAAAAAACAAATTTCTCTATGAAAGGATGTATTTTTTGAGACTCCTGAAATATAGTAGCCATAGCGCCTACACTGTGAGCGATTACTATTTGTGGTTGATACAACTCAATAGTATCTTTTATAATTCTAGAATATTTCACAGCAGTAAACAGAGTACCATCGCTATCGCCATGCGCAGGTGCGTCTATGCTAATGATGTTATAATCTAATTCTTGTAAAGGTTCTATCAAATATTTCCACCTGAAGCTGTTAGATTCCCATCCATGATTAAGTAAAACTGTAGGACCATTACCTTTCCAGTGGTATAACTTAAATAGACCATCCTCAAAGGCTATTTGTTGGGATCTTGCGGTTGATAAAAAGCTCTGTTGATGAGTTAGAATTTTTCCTTTCCTAGGTATGCTAAAAACTTTAAGAGCTAAATCTGCAGACTTCTCTTTAGAGAATAGGTGAAGTATGTTAAAGTAAAAGCCATACAACTTAGGTATGGCTTTTTGTAATATTTTTTTCATTTAAATGGGGCTTACCAGAACACAAACATATATTGTGGTTTTGTGTCTCCTGGAATCATTGTTTTTTCTATTCTTGCGCTGGGATCAAATTTTACATCAGTAGGTAATCCATCCTTTGAAATTGAGAAATAAAAGTTTTCATCATTTACCCATATTACAGCATCATCGATCATGTTATCCACATTACTTACCTTGTAGGCAGCACTAATCTCTTTATAAGTACTATTCTTATTTATACCTTTTGCGGTAGTATAACGTTCATCGCGAATAATAATATTCTCTATAGTAGCAGTACTATCTAATGCTTCGCTAGGTGTAAGAGTCAATAAATGCGCTCCACCTTTTTCATATATCTCGATTAAATTTACACCGTTGCTAAATTCATCGCCTTTTACAGATCTCACAATACTGTCGTTTGCATAAATACTATCTAATTGATGAACTTGCATTCCTTTAGTTAAGTATCCTACGCGATCTTTGTTCCATTCAAATGGATCTTGATCTTTGGTACAACTAGCTAAAACTATTATTAATGTTAGTACTGCGATTAGTTTTTTCATATCCTAAATTAAAAATGTAAAATTACAATTGATAGATCAACTATACGAGTTTTGTGATGAATATTTTAACAATATTCTCTTTTATAAATCTTTTTATTTAAGAGCCTTACCTAAAATTCCCATAACACCTCTTATAAAAGATGCGCTTGTTAAAACTTTTACTATAGGATTTTGTCTTGTGCTTGCTCTTGAGTTAGAAGAACGAGTTGCTTTTGCCTTTTCTTTGGCAGCTTTTTCTCTTATTTCATCCTCATTTGCTTTATCAATTTTTTCTTGCAGCATTTCTTCTGCACTTTCTCTATTGATTTCTTCGTTGTACTTATCAGTAAGTTCAGAGTCTGCAATTAGATCACTCAATTCTCGATCTGTTAGAATATCCATGCGACTTTCTGGTGCTCTCAATAAAGTTGCTGCTAGTGGACTAGGTCTTCCTTTTTCATCTAAGGCGCTTATTAACGCTTCTCCTATACCTAATGAGGTTAGCACTTCGGCAGTGTTATAGTATTCTGTTTCAGGATAGTTTTGAGCGGTGAGTTTAATGGCTTTTCTATCCTTTGCAGTAAAAGCTCTAAGCGCATGTTGCACTTTTAGTCCTAATTGACTTAGAACGCCATCAGGAATGTCAGTAGGGTTTTGAGTAACAAAGTAAAGACCTATACCTTTAGAACGTATTAATTTTACAATACTTTCGATTTGATCTAATAAGGCTTTACTAGCATTATCAAAAATTAGATGAGCCTCATCAATGAATAAAATAAGTTCTGGTTTATCACTATCACCTTGTTCAGGAAATGTGGAGTAGATCTCGGCTAATAAACTTAACATAAAAGTAGAAAATAACTTGGGTCTATCTTGAATATCTGTAAGTCTAATAACATTTACGTATCCATGACCATTTTTATCCTTTCGTACTAAATCTTGAACTTCAAAACTGCGTTCTCCAAAAAAGCGTTGAGCACCTTGTTGTTCTAATTCAATCAATTTTCTAAGAATAGCTCCTGTAGAAGATGTAGAGATCCGGCCATATTCAGCTTGAAACTCTTCTTTTCCAGCCCCAGTTGCATATTGTAGAACCTTTTTAAGATCGTCTAGGTCTAATAAAGGTAATTTGTTATCATCACAATACTTAAAGACTACAGATATAATTCCTGCTTGAGTTTCGGTGACATCTAAAATACGTGATAAAAGCACAGGTCCAAATTCACTAACCGTGGCTCTCATTTTAATACCATCTTGTTCAGAAATGGTCATGATCTCTACTGGAGATTTCCTCTTCTTAAATTCCAGACCTATTTTCTTATGACGTTCATCTATTTTTTCATGACCAGGACTTTCTGCTGCGATTCCAGATAGATCACCTTTGATATCCATTAATAATGAAGGAACACCTTGTTGAGAAAGTTGTTCTGCAATTATTTGAAGGGTCTTTGTTTTCCCTGTTCCAGTAGCCCCAGCAATTAAACCATGACGGTTCATGGTTTTAAGTGGAATTTTTACATGTGCATTTGTCAACGTTTCACCATCTAGCATGGCAGCACCCATGATAATAGCATCACCTTTAGGATTGTAACCTTTAGTTATGTATTTAAAAAAATCTTCTTTTTGAGACATCATCCGTATTTTATAGTACACAAAAATACATGATTGAAGACGTATTTGAAAAACTCTATCCTTTTGTAGAGTTTCAATAATTTAAATGGCACAGGAAATATGAAAACAATTGCTAAAACGTATCTTTGCAGCATGCTAGAAAAAACAATACAGCAAAAGGTTGAAAAAGGTACAATGTTGCCTTTAATGGAAGAATTTTACACGATCCAAGGTGAAGGATTTCACACAGGTCGTGCAGCCTATTTTATAAGAGTAGGTGGATGCGATGTAGGTTGCCACTGGTGTGATGTTAAAGAAAGCTGGGCGCCAGAAAAGCATCCTCCTACTAGTGTAGATCATATTGTTACTAACGCAGCAAAATATAGCAAAACCATTGTTGTTACAGGTGGTGAACCATTAACATGGAATATGGAGCCGCTTACTTCAGGGCTCAAAGCTGCAGGTCTTGATGTGCATATAGAAACAAGCGGTGCATATCCATTGACCGGTCACTGGGATTGGATTTGTTTATCACCTAAAAAGGCAAAGATGCCATTGCAAGAGGTTTATGAAGCCGCGCATGAGTTAAAAGTTATCGTTTATAATCGTCATGATCTCGCTTTCGCGAAAGCGGAATCTGAAAAAGTTTCATCACAATGCAAACTGTTTTTACAGCCAGAATGGTCTGTAAGAGAAAAAATGATACCTTTAATAACCGAATTTGTCATGCAAAACCCAGAATGGCAAGTATCTCTACAAACACATAAATATTTAAATATACCTTAAGAACCGGCAATTTTAAATTCTAAGCTGGCAATCGTTTCATCCCAACCTAGAAAAAGTATGGCGCCCTCATTTTGTTCTAAAAAGCTTATGGAGAAAGATTCTATTTCTTGAGGCGATGGAATCGTTTCCATAGGGGTAATCAGTATGTCTTTTTCAGGATCATGTTCAGTACCAGGTTGCGTGGTTGCGGCGTTCAATATAAAGCTCCATTGGTCTTTTCTAGGAATCGTGTAGATAGAGTAACTACCAGCCTTAATCAATTGATCATTAATTATAACGTCTTTGTAAAAAGCAATTTCGGTAGCTTCATTTGCACCTGTTCTCCATAATTCATCATAAGGGACTAGTTTTCCAAAGATTTCTCTATCTCTTTTAGAAGGCCTACTATAGATTACTCTAGCAATAGCGTTTTTATTTGTATCGCGATACATAACCACGTCTAGTGGACTTTTATCAAGTTCTGAAAAAGAAAGTGCATTTTTTTCTTGTGCTAGCAAGGTGCTGGTTGATAGTGTTATAAAGAAAATTATAAGCAAGTTTTTCATAGCAAAGTGGTTTTTATTATTTAAAGTTAAAATAAGCAATATATATGCCAGTTGCCTATTAATAATTTGTTAATAACTTAAGGGTCTATTTTTAAGCTAAACGCCTATAAACATTAGTGGTTTCTTATCTTTGTGTATTACCCATAGTAGAGTACAAATCATACATATTTATGAGCGAAGAAAATAAAGGAAATTACGGCGCAGATCAAATACAAGCGCTGGAAGGAATGGAGCATGTGCGCATGCGACCATCTATGTATATCGGTGATGTAGGAGTTAGAGGTTTACACCATTTAGTATATGAAGTTGTAGATAACTCGATTGACGAGGCCCTTGCTGGACATTGTGATAATATCACTGTTGTAATT
>CAZBCH010000248.1:0-4038 GCA_964490235.1 uncultured Flavobacteriaceae bacterium
AAGATTCAAGAACTAAGAAAAAATAAAGGAGCTGAAATGGATGATTTATATAGAATCGGAGATAGTCTTTATATTGAAGTAAATAAGGAAGTAGATACCATTCTTAACTCTAATATATCTATCGACGAAAAATTAAAAATATGGCGCCCGAAAGTAGATCAAATGCTGATAGACAGTGAAAAATAATCTCGCTTTCGCGAAAGCGAAACACAACTTAAGTTACAAGACCACACTACTTTTTACGACGTCTTCAATTGTGAGCTGTAAATGTTTAGGAAGCATATTATCTTTAGGCAATACCGCTAGATGTCGGTCTTCATTAGAATCAAAAACTTGCTTGATCAATGCGTCAGGATGTCCTAATTCTTCACAAATATCTTTGATTAAATCGATATGATGAATAAGGTTGTTACTACCTAAATGAAAAATCCCACGACGTCTTCTATTGATGATGTAATGTAGTTGCTGCACTAACTTATTGATGTGCGTTGCGTTGATGACCACATTGGGAAATACTTCTATTGCTTCATTAAGTTTAAGTTGGGCTTTGATTTCATTAATACGAGGTGAACCAGCTCCATAAATCATAGGTATGCGGCATATTACGTATTTAGAAACAGGCTTGCGCAGCAATTCATTTTCGATTTTTATCTTGAATCTACCGTAAATGCTTTCTGATAATGTTTTATCATACTCATAACTTGGATAGTTTGTGAATCGGTCAAAGACATTTGCACTCGATAGAAAAATTACTTTGCAATCTGCATTTTGTACATAATCTGCTATTTCAAAATGCAATCGCACGAGACTGGTTACATTGCCTCTTAAAGCAGTCACAATAAAGTTAGGTTTTAGACTATCTAGAAGTATTTGGAGACTTTCTAGCTCATAGTCATATTGATGAAAGTGATTGTTTTTATCAAATGCGGCGTTATCTGTTCTATAAGTAGCATGAACATCAAAGAAAGGTGACAGCTCTTTATAAAGTGCGTTACCTATAAAGCCGCTGCCACCAAGTATGAGAATTCTATTCAAAAATGAATTTGTTTATTTTTTATAAAAGGGCAACTTTACTACAGTTGCTGGCATTAGTTTTTTCCTAATTTGAATATAGATTTTACTTCCAGGAGAAGCAAATATAGGTGGTACATATCCCATACCTATTCCCTTAGACATAGATGGTGACATAGTACCGCTGGTAACAATTCCTAGATCCTGTTGATTGCTATCTTTAATCTCATAACCACCACGAGGTATCGCGCGGTCATCCATTTCAAATCCTACTAGTTTTCTATCTACACCTTTTTCTTTATGCTGTTGTAACTGCTCATAATTAATAAAAGGCTTAGTAAACTTAGTCACCCATCCTAATCCCGCCTCAAATGGCGATGTGGTCTCATCAATGTCATTACCATAAAGACAATATCCCATTTCTAATCGCAATGTATCTCTTGCAGCAAGACCTATAGGTTTGATGTTATATGATTCACCAGCTTCAAAAACTTTATTCCAGATTTGCTTCACTTCGGTATTCTTACAATATATTTCAAAACCTCCAGAACCAGTATAGCCAGTTGCACTTATGATCACATTCTCAATACCAGCAAAATCGGCAACTTCAAAATGATAAAATTTTATTGCACTCAAGTCTATAGACGTAAGAGATTGCATTGCCTCTACAGCTTTAGGACCTTGAATGGCTAATAAAGAATAATCGTCAGATAGGTTTCTCATATCTGCATTCATTATATTATGCTTTGAAATATGTGCCCAATCTTTATCAATATTAGAAGCGTTTACAACAAGTAAGTATTGCTCTTCCTTAATTTTATATACGATCATATCGTCTACAATGCCTCCAGTCTCATTAGGTAAATAAGCATATTGTGCTCTTCCTACGGTTAGTTTAGACGCATCGTTTGAAGATACTCGCTGCACTAATTCTAATGCAGTAGGACCGCTTATTAAAAATTCTCCCATATGAGAAACATCAAAGACACCTACATGTTCTCTAACATTCTGGTGCTCAATATTCACACCTTCATATTGTACTGGCATATTAAAACCTGCAAAAGGGACCATTTTTGCGCCTAAAGATTCGTGTATAGAAGTAAGTGCTGTGTTTTTCATTTAATGACTTTTTGGTTGCGCAAATGTATGGATTATAGTTTTTAATTTTAAGTTAATTAGCGCTACTCTTATCGATTTCGATAGTCAATTTATTTTATGTTATTGGAGCGAGGTACTTCAACTATTTTAATGTGGAGTAATAAGTTTGTACTTCACAACGACTAGATGTTTATCTCAATTGAATATCTATAAGTACCACATGTTTTTGTTAGATAATAGGTTCCGTTTATTGCCTATCTAGTAAAGAACTAATTAAAAATTATACTTCTTTTAATTGTTTTCTATTCATTAAATTGCGAGAACATAAAATTAAAGTATTGAAAATTCTAAGTGCACAACAGCTCGCTGAAGCTGATAAATCTACCATAGATAAACAACAAATTTCTAGCAATGATTTAATGGAACGTGTGGCGACACTCGTTTTTGAACGTATTCATCAACGCCTTAATGGCGCACCAGTTCCTATCAAAATATTTTGCGGTATAGGTAATAATGGTGGTGATGGTCTTGCCATTGCTAGACACATGATACAACACGGTTATCATGTGACAGTTTACATTACTAATTGTAGTAAGAAAAGATCACCAGACTTTTTAATTAATTATGATCGGATTAAAGATGTTACAAAGGAGTGGCCTATTTTATTGAGTTGCAAAGCAGACTTTCCAGAAATTTCTCCTCAAGACATCATAATTGATGCCATTTTTGGTACTGGGATCAATAGAGCGCTAGATGGCTGGATGGCAGATTTAATCAAATATCTTAATGACTCTAAAACTTTTAAGGTCGCAGTAGATATGCCTAGTGGTTTGTATGCAAACACACCGCATGAAAAAGGTGACGCTATACTTAAAGCAGATCATACCTTCACGTTTCAGACTCCTAAACTATCATTCTTTCTACCAGAAACTGGTAATTACGTAGGCACGTTTGAAGTGATTAACATAGGTTTAGATCCAGAATATATGATGCAAGCAGCACCATTAGCTCAGTTAATTTCAGAAGAAGCGGCTCAAAATATGTATCAGCCTAGAGAAAAATTTACTCATAAAGGTGATTATGGACATGTACTGGCATTTGCAGGTAGTAAAGGGAAAATGGGTGCTGCAGTTTTAAGTGCTGGTGCTGCCATTAATGCTGGTGCTGGTAAGGTGACAGCTTACATTCCAGAAGATGGAAATGTGATTTTACAATCTTCTCTTCCAGAAGTGATGACGGTTCCAAGTGAAGGCGATGATTATATCACCGATTTTAAACATACTTTAAAAGATACTGTTTTGTGCATCGGGCCAGGAATAGGAACTGAGAAGGATACGTGTTCCGCTTTCGCGAAAGCGGTAAAAAATCAATCATCTCCAATAGTAATAGATGCCGACGGAATTATCATTCTAGCGCAACAACCAGAATTAATTAAAGAAATACCAAAAAATTCTATACTGACACCTCATGATGGAGAATTGCAACAATTAATAGGAAAGTGGAATAATGATTATGAGCGTATAGAAAAAGCTCAAGAGTTCTCAAAAAAACATAATCTTATTTTAGTTTTAAAAGGCGCTCATACTATTACGGTTGCTGGATCTAGTCAGTACATAAATGATACAGGAAATCCAGGAATGGCAACTGCAGGTAGTGGCGATGTTTTAAGTGGTGTGATTGCAGCTTTTCTTGCACAAGGTTATGATCCTTTAACCGCTGCAGTTTTTGCAGTTTATATTCATGGAGCAAGTGGTGACCTGGCGGCACAGACCTATGCACATGAAGGGTTAAAAGCTTCTGTGATTTCTAACTTTATAGGAGCGAGTATTTTACAGTTATTTAGAAATCCACAACAACAGCAACAGCAACAACAATCATAATTTTAAAACGAGTATACCATACTACAATTCATTCAAAAAACGATATATT
>CAZBCH010000249.1:0-3398 GCA_964490235.1 uncultured Flavobacteriaceae bacterium
ACGGAAGCCCTAAATCCTGAAGGTCTAATGCAACGCGCCATTAAAACCGTTAAAGAAGTAGCGCCAGAAATGTACGTAATGACAGACGTGGCTCTAGATCCATATTCTAGTTACGGTCATGATGGAATTGTAAAGGATCAAAAGATCGTTAATGATGCTACATGTGAGGTTCTGGCAAATATGAGTATTTCTCACGCACAAGCTGGTGCAGATATGGTTGCGCCTAGCGATATGATGGATGGTCGTATTTTATATATAAGAGAAGCGCTCGAAGAAGAAGGATTTATTGATACTGGCATTATGAGCTATTCAGCAAAATATGCTAGCGCTTTTTATGGACCTTTTAGAGATGCTCTAGATAGTGCTCCAGGATTTGGCGATAAGAAAACATATCAAATGGATCCTGCAAACCGTAATGAAGCTATTAAAGAGACCTTAATGGATATCGATGAAGGCGCTGATATCGTTATGGTAAAACCAGGGTTATGTTATCTAGATATAGTGAGAGATATTAAAAATGAAGTAGATGTTCCTGTAAGTGTCTACCAAGTAAGTGGAGAATACGCAATGCTCAAAGCTGCAGCCGAAAAAGGCTGGTTAAATCACGATGCAGTAATGATGGAACAAGTAACTGCCATCAAAAGAGCCGGCGCCGATTTAATCGCTAGTTATTTTGCTAAAGATGTGGTGAAGTTGATTTCTTAATCATCTAAATGATGAAATACCTACTTACCGATCAAGAAACAGAACGACTATCGTTTAGACCAGTTACCATGGCAGACTTTGATACATGGCTGCCTTTTTTTAAGATGAAAAACATCTATAAATTTTTATGGCTGGACGAGACTAAAAGTAAGCAGGAACTATGTGAATTTTGGTTTGAAAAATGTCTTGCAAGGTATGAAGAAGATCGTGGTGGACTGAATGCCGTGATTCTCAAATCTACAGGAAAAATGATAGGAAAATGCGGCTTACTAGTTCAAGATATAGAAGAAGAGAAAAGACTAGAAGTAGGATACTCATTCTTACCTCAGCACTGGCACAAAGGTTATGCTACAGAAGCAGCCATCTTCGCTAAAAACTTTGGATTTATAAATGAATATGATAAGGATTTTAATTATAACATCCTTTCTATGGTGCATGTAGAAAATGTGGGAAGTGCAAAGGTGGCTCGTAATAACTCTATGACTTTTGAAAAACAAGTTCCTGGATTAGATCAAAATGTATTTGATATTTTTTCCATTACTAGGAAAGAGTGGGAAACAGCACGGTAATATTATGTCACAAGAATCCTTTACTGTAGAAGAAGCGACTCGTGCCATTGAACGTTATTGTGCTTATCAAGAAAGATGTCATCAAGAAGTGGTAGAAAAACTTAAAAGTATGGGCATGATTGATCTGGCTATTGATGAAATTATACCTCACTTAATCCATCACAAATTCTTAAATGAGACACGCTATGCTGAGGCATTTGCAAGAGGCAAATTCCGAATTAAGAAATGGGGTAAAAATCGAATTGTTCGAGAGCTCAAATCAAAAGGGCTTAATGATCGTACCATAAAAATAGGCCTTAAAGAGATATCAGAAAGTGATTATGAGTCGGTTTTTGATACGCTTTCGCGAAAGCGGTTACAACAACTCTCTAAAGAAACGGATAAATACAAAAAACGAAAAAAACTAGCTGACTATTTACTTTACCGAGGCTGGGAAAGCCATCTCGTTTATGCTAAGGCGACAGAGCTTATTCCTTAATATTTAAATTTTTATGGGTCCTAATTATAGCCTGATCGTTTTTATAATCGATCCAATCTTGACCCTTGCGTTTGCGCATATAATTATCATAATGGCGCATAAAAAGAAGATTATACAAAGCCTTTCCTAGATTCTTAATTTTGCGAGGATATGACCTTAAGCTTATGGAAAAACCAGGAGTTAGGTAATGCATATAATGCCAGTAACCTTCAGGCATGTAAAGCATCTCGCCATGATTAAGCTCGCATACATAACCTTGTGCTTGTTTTAAAGCCGGCCATTTCTCAAGGTCTGGATTAGAAAAATCTATATCTTCTCTAGCTATAAGAGCATGCGGCACGCGATATAAAAACTTTGATTGATCTGGCGGGAATATGACACACCTTTTCTTACCATTAAAATGAAAATGCAAAATATTAGTAAAGTCAATATCGTAATGCATAAAAACTCTAGAATCAGTACCGCCAAAAAACATCATAGGTAAACCTTTTATAAGGCGCATACCTAACTTAGGAAACTTAAAATCTGATTGCAGTACTGGCACCTCCTTCATGATGTTGTAAAGAAAAATCCTGAAGTTAGTAGGTTTTTCCTTAAGGAGACTTATATAATCTTCCATTTTCATTTCAGCATGAGCCTGATTGAACCCTTCATCATGTTTAACTGGACGGTCGTCATATAATGGTACTGTTCTATCTCCAGCAACTTTATTTATATAATCTAGATTCCATTTTTCATATGCAGGCCAGTCTTCTGTAAGTCTTTCAATGACAACAGGACGTTGTGGCTTTAGATAATTTTTTACAAAATCATCTTTACTTATAGAAGTTACACGTGGTATATGTTTGAGATTTAAAGACATAAACAAGTTACAAACCTAAAAAATCAACGTAAAACGTATGTTTGTTTAACTAGGCTTTAACGGCTTTGGCCGCTTGTTTTGCCTGCTCATTACGTTCAATTTTATGCTCTGGGCGTGTCCATTTAGGTTTTTCACCTAAAGCTTTATATTTAGAGTACTGAGCCTCAACAGTTTCTGGTTGAGATTTTTTGACAAATGGCTTCATAGGTTCTAGACCTAGTAATTCAAACATTTTCATATCTTCATTTACATCTGGATTAGGGGTGGTAAGCAATTTATCTCCAGCAAAAATGGAGTTTGCACCAGCAAAGAAACACATCGCCTGACCTTCTCTAGACATATCAGTTCTCCCAGCACTTAATCTAACTTGAGTTTGTGGCATCACTATACGAGTAGTAGCTACCATACGTACCATTTCCCAAATGGAAACTGGTTGTTGCTCTTCAAGTGGTGTTCCTTCTACAGCAACAAGGGCATTAATAGGAGTACTTTCTGGCTGCGGGCTTAGACTTGCTAGTGCAACCAGCATTCCAGCACGATCTTCTACATTTTCTCCCATCCCTATAATTCCACCGCTACAAACAGTAACGTTAGTTTTACGTACATTATCAATCGTATCTAAACGATCTTGATAACCACGAGTAGAAATAACTTCTTTATAATACTCTTCAGAACTATCTAGATTATGATTGTAAGCATATAATCCCGCTTCTGCAAGTCGTTTTGCTTGATTTTCAGTTATCATACCTAGTGTACAACACACTTCCATATCTAGTTTATTAAT
>CAZBCH010000250.1:0-4533 GCA_964490235.1 uncultured Flavobacteriaceae bacterium
AAATGGACAAAACTTATGGTAAAGGTGCGGTAATGAAAATGGGCGATGCCCCGGTTATGGAAGTAGAATCAACAAGTTCTGGTTCTTTAGGCCTTGATGTGGCTTTAGGTATTGGAGGGTATCCAAAAGGAAGGGTAGTAGAGATCTACGGTCCGGAATCCTCTGGTAAAACAACATTGACTTTACATGCTATCGCAGAAGCTCAGAAAGCAGGAGGTATTGCAGCCTTTATAGACGCAGAACATGCCTTTGACCGTTACTATGCGGAAAAATTGGGTGTGAATACAGAAGAATTAATCATCTCTCAGCCAGATAATGGGGAGCAGGCTCTAGAAATTGCAGATAACCTAATAAGGTCTGGCGCGATAGACATAATTGTAATAGACTCTGTGGCAGCTCTAACTCCTAAAAGTGAAATTGAAGGAGAAATGGGTGATAGTAAAATGGGTTTACATGCTCGATTAATGTCTCAAGCTTTAAGAAAACTTACTGGTTCCATCTCAAAAACTAATTGTACTGTTATTTTTATCAACCAGCTGCGTGAAAAAATTGGGGTTATGTTTGGGAATCCAGAGACGACTACAGGAGGTAACGCACTTAAGTTTTATGCATCAGTAAGACTTGATATTAGAAGGTCTACTCAAATAAAGGATAGTAGCGGTGCTGTATTAGGAAATAAAACACGTGTTAAAGTAGTAAAAAACAAAGTCGCTCCACCATTTAGAATGGCTGAGTTTGATATTATGTACGGTGAAGGTGTTTCTAAGCTAGGTGAAATAATCGATCTAGGTGTTAACTATGAAATAGTTAATAAAGCTGGATCATGGTTTTCTTATGAAGATACTAAACTGGGTCAAGGACGCGATTCAGTTAAAACTATACTTAAAGATAATCCAGACCTAGTTGAAGAATTAGAAACTAAAATTATGGCAGCTATTAAAGCAGTTAATGAATAAAATAAACATTCAATAACGACTTTAAACCGTTATCAATTTTTTGATAGCGGTTTATTTTTTTAATTCACGCAACCTTTCCGTAAAAGTTGCATCTAATAAATATAATATTAAATAAGAATATGAAAATAAGGTTTGCAATAACAAGTTTATTGATGGTTATCTTTCTACATAGTTGTAGTCTGGATGATGGAGATGCTTCAATCGTGAATTATCAAGCTTTGCCGGTAATTGAAGTTGAGTTACCTCAAGCATTCACTTTTGGAGAAATTCACACCATACCGGTTATTTTTGAATATACAAATAGTTGCCAGGCGTTTGCTGGTTTTGAAGTTACCTCAAATTTGAATGAAAGAGAAATTACGGTGGTTGCAGCAGTTTCTAATCAAGGTTGCGAGGATGAATTAGTGAGAACAGAACAAAATTTAAACTTTTTGGCAGCAAGTAATGGGTCCTATATATTCAAATTTTTTACTGGATTAGATGATAATGGTGAACCAGTATTTCTAGAATATACAATACCTGTAGAAGAATGATTGAACTTTAAAATGTGGTCTATAAAGAGATTATTACTTTATGTCAAAATAATGATCGTAAAGCACAAAGAGAGCTGTATGAATACATCTCACCAAAGCTTTATGGGTCATGTTTGAGATATGCTCCTAATGAAGCCGAAGCTCAAGACATACTGCAAGAATCTTTTATTACAATTTTTAAAAAAATTGAACAATTTAAATTCAATGGTTCTTTTGAAGGATGGTGTAAGAGGATAGCCGTTAATACTGCTTTACAAAGATATCGTGGAGTTAAAGTGTATGATCTAGTTAATGAAGATCAAATAGAAGATCTAGAAACCGCAAATGTAGAAGAGTATACTGATGTATCACTAGATGAGCTACTGCAAATGGTACAACAGTTGCCTGATAGATACAGGCTAGTTTTTACTATGTATGTTATGGATGGATATAATCACAATGAGATTGCAAAAATGATGGAGATAAGTGTAGGGACTTCTAAATCAAATCTAGCTCGAGCAAGAAAACACTTGCAAACAATGGTAAGATCATGGCGAGAATTAAATAATTCTACTGCTAGTTAATTATGAGTGACAAAAAAAATATAGATAGACTTTATCAAGAGAAATTCAAAGACTTTGAGGTGCAACCACCTGCGAGCGTTTGGAATGCCATAGATAGAGAACTGGACCAAAAAAAACATCGTAAAGTTCTTCCTTTATGGTGGAAGTTTGCTGGAGTTGCTGCAGTTCTGGCTGTTTTATTCTCGTCATTATATCTGGGAATGAATAATGATAAACTTGAAAATCGAGAGTCTATTGTAAATATAGAGAAGGAAAATAAAGAAGGAAATAGTATTAAGAAACAACCTGATAATAAGGAGTCATTAAATGATTTTTCAACTCGTGTTATTGAAAATGATATGCAAGAAAATCAATTAGCTATTGATGATTTTACAATTGATAACGATAGAGTAGATGTTAATACAAATAAAAATGAAATTATTACAAAAAATAACTTCATAACTTCTCAAAAAGGATCTTCAGATATTAATTCTAACAATAAGCAAAATAAAGTTTTTACTAATAATAGCGTACTAAATTCAAAACCTAATGCTCATGTAGGCATTGCTCAAAATGAGAATGTAATCAAAGAACCTATAAATCAAGGTAAGATAACTAAGCCTGCAGGTACAGTTGAAAACTCTATCGTAAATGATGCAGTAGCAGGAAATAAAAATAATTATAAAACTGCATTCATTGAAGATCATAATCGCACATTAGATCAAGATAAAGAGCTTTTAGAGAATGCTGCGGTAGGTATAGATAGTACAAAGAAAAGCTTACCAACTTTGGAAGAAATTGCGTCACAAGAAGAAGATAACGATAGTGTCCGAAATAATATTTTTAAAGGAAGATGGGCAGCTAGCACTCAAGTAGGACCTGTTTATTCAAACAGCATGAACGGTAGCGCTGTAAACGATGATGTCGCAAATAATGAGCGTAGTGCAGGTTACAACTTAAGTTACGGTCTAGGCCTGAGTTATGAAATATCTCCTCGCTTAAGTGTGCGTACAGGTATTAATCAGGTAAACATGAGTTACAGCACGCAAGACGTAAATTATCAAATAGATTTTGCTGTTGCGGCGCGTGATAATGTGGTTGCCAGTCAGGTTTACGACCCTACTGCGGTAAGAAATTCAGCGGCTTCAAACAGTTTAGTTTCAAACAACTCGCTTCAAGCTGGATCTATTATACAAGAATTTACTAGTGGGCAGTTTCAAGGTATAAAAGGTGAATTATCACAACAAGTAGGATACATTGAGGTACCTCTAGAATTACAATACAGTTTATTAAATAGAAAATTTAAAATTAATGTAGTAGGTGGGATGAGTGCATTATTCCTCACAGATAACATTGTGTCTGTACAAAACTCTGGAGAAAGATTAGAACTAGGAGAAGATACTAACTTTAATGATTTTAATCAGAGTGCTAATTTTGGATTGGGTCTAGGATATGATTTTACAAGGCAATTAGGTGCTTTTATTGAGCCTACATTTAAATACCAGTTAAACGCATTAAGAAATAACACTGCTGACTTTAGGCCTTATACCATTGGTGTTCAAAGTGGTGTTATATATAGATTTTAATTGTTGACTATCATTGTAAGTCAGCATAGACTTCTCGTGAAAAAGGAAAAGAAGAATATTGAGGTTGGTTATTTTAAACTCAATTATTTGCAATGATGATGATAAGCCGTTCCAGTGCCATGGAGCGGTTTTTCTATTTTAACCCTTTTCTAAAGAATGAAGAATGATATTTCTCACGCTTTCGCGAAAGTGTGCTTTATCACCAGCAACATCCATTCCTATAGTTTCTATAGGTTTATGGGTTTTTGCTCTCATAATACCTGGGCTGCCTAAGAAGAAATGAAATGGAAACCGTTTCTTATTATCATATAAAGTGATAGGAAGTAATGGTATTTCATGCTCAATAGCTAGTCTAAAAGCTCCATCTTTAAATGTATCTAGTACCACATCTCGGTCATCTGGAACTCCACCTTCAGGAAAGATGCATATACCTACACCATCTCGCATACGTTTTCTAGCCCGATCAAAAACTTCTTTACGACTTCTAGGGTTTTTGCGATCTACTAAAATACAGGTGCGTTTATAGAAAAAGCCAAATATTGGGATTTTTGCAAGCTCTTTTTTACCCACAAATACAAAGGGATTTTTAGAAATCAATAGCATCATCATGATATCAGTCATACTCGTGTGATTTGCTACTAGCATATAGCTTTGTCCTTTATCCATCTTTTGCTCTCTATTAATGACTGGCCAGAATCCCATACCATAAATAATAAATGCTGCCCAAAAGCGTGCAACCTTAAAAAACAAATGGTAAGTTTTTTCTGAAATAGTGAGTAGTACTAGTATAGGAAATAAAATAATAATAGGAACACCCATAAGTATGTAAAACCATACTCTGTATAAAGGCATTAATATGTAGCGTACCCATTTCAAGTCATCAAAAATAGTAGAAAATACTTCTTAAACAACTTAT
>CAZBCH010000251.1:0-14085 GCA_964490235.1 uncultured Flavobacteriaceae bacterium
ATTGGGCAATATAAATTCCTAACTCTGGTTGATTCATAATTATAGTGTATTAAGGATTAATAATGCCGCAATATTAATAGAGTAGTGTAGCTGTTTCAAAATGTTTGATCATAATTAAGCCCGACATTTGCACGGCAAAGGCTTGAATAGCCTACAAAACTTAGAATAATGAATATGATAATTAAAAATGTTATTGTACAGGCTGTCTTGTAGAGTGCATCAATTCTAATTTCCATATGCTGTCTTTTTTAACTGCAATAACACTTTCTAGCCAGGCTCTTTTATAAGTGATTGTATCTTTTTGAAATGTTCCATAATTATGGTAAGCTAACCATAATTTATTACCATTGCGCCTCGCGTCTATACGTTCAAAATTATTAGTTCGTTTAAAACCAGAATTTTTACTTTTAGCTTTTTTACACCAGTTTGCAATAGTGTCGTTATTCCATACTTCTCCATGTTCTAACAGTAGGAAATCATCGGTTTGAAATTTTGTAATAGCATTTGCATCATAACCAGCCCAGACTTCATCAAATAATTTTTGCACAACGTTTTCTACCGCTGTAATCGATTCTTCTTCTGTTTGTTCAAAATGAACTGTTTTGTTCGTATCACATGAGCTTATGTACACGCAAACTATTGTAAACGCTATCCATTGTAATGTTTTCATTTTTTGAGTATTTTGATATAAATGTACTATGCTTTTATGAGTAGAGTGTACTTTATCACAATATTGTTAATTTATCATGATGTTTCAGTTATAATAGTCTACTAGATTTACTATAAATCTTTAATTAATATGTCAAATAATATGAAAATTAATACCTCTCATACGGTATAGCAGTTGCTTAAACTGTAAATGAATACTTCTGATCCATAAAAGAAGTCTTAAGCAATTCACAAGGATGCTTAATAACATTTTTAAAAACAACAAAAAAAGTTATCTTTCGCAAAATTTTGAAAATATACCGACAGTGTTGTCAGTTAAACATAAATCAATCAGTTGAGCTTTCTTTTCCCCTAATAGATTCTTAACTATAAACGCCCAGTTAGACACTAGTTTACTGGGTGTTTTAAATTTATCAAGATTCTTTATTTTGTTTTTATTCTACCTTGATATTATCATTCAATAGTTTTTATAATTAGGTAAAACACTTAAATAGGTTGCTGCAAGAGATATTGAGGTATAGTTGCCACTTCATATTTATTACACTTAAAAAAACTGTATGCTAGGTAGAATTGCTATTCCAATTTCTTTCTAGCTATGGTTTCTAATTGTTAAAATCTTTTAAAGACATTCCTTAAAGGCATCTTAAATGCCCTGTTATATCGTTATTCTTTCCTTAAAATGATAATTTCTAAAAACCAAACTGAAATAAGCCACGTTAAATGTTCAAACTAAAAAAATAATTATGAACTTAAGAAAAAATTTATCCCTGTTAGCTTTAGTGGCATTAACTATAAGCTGTGTTTCTAAGAAAAAATATGTGAGCTTAGAAAATGATTACAATAATACCAAAAGTGAGTTGTTGAAAAGTAGGGTAGAAAGTGAAGATTTGCAACGCCAGATGGAGCAAATACAAATGAGAGTGCAACGATACAATGAAAAGATTGCCTCTCTTACCGAAGATCAAAACAATTTAAAAGAAAATATGCTGGTAAGTACAGATGATAGAAGTCTAGTACTTTCAGATAAAAATAAGCAAGCTATGAGACGAACTCTTCAAAAAGTACCGTCTAACAAACTAGCTGAAGCCAAAACCCTTAAAGACTCATTAAATCTGGCCATATCATATAATATGATGCAATCTATCAATGGTCTAGAAACCGGTAAAGATCTAAACGTTTCTATAGAAGAGTCTGTAGTTATGATTAATATAGATGATAATTTACTGTTTAAGGATAGTAGTTATAGAATAGGAAATGATGCAGATGATATACTTGCCAAAATCGCTGAGGTTGTCAATTCAGAACCATCTTTAGAAGTTTTAGTAGAAGGTCATACAGATAATAGAACTGTAAAAGAAGGTAGTTATGTAAAAGATAACTGGGATCTAAGTACAGAACGTAGTGCCGCTGTTGTTCGTAAACTACAAGATAAATTTGGCGTTGCTCCAGAACAACTCATTGTAGCTGGTCGTAGTAGTTATGATCCTTTAGTGGCAAACAACAGCAATAATAATCGCGCTAGAAATAGACGTACTAAAATTGTTATCATGCCTAATCTAGATAAGTTTTTTGCAATGATAGCAGGTGAAGAAAGTACTAGTTTGAATAAAGCAACAGAATAGCATAAAGCAAATCTGTATCAAAAGGGCTTCTTAATCATTTTTAAGAAGCCCTTTTTAATTATAGAAAGCTAGGTAATTCTTCTAGCCATCCATTGATTGTAGCAGGTCTTACAATTTCATACAAATCTTCAAATGACTGATTTGTTACAATCAAATTCTTAAGTTCAGGAAATTGTGATGAGAGTTGATCGATAAACTCGGTAGAGTCGCTACTTCGATTTGCGGCTTTTCTCAATGACTTTAAATATTCTTCCTGACTTACATGTAATTTAGTCTTGTTGCTTACAAATTCTAAACTGTCTTTTGTTCGTCTAGCTTCTTTTAAAGCTTTTCTGAATTTAAAGTTCTCTAAGCTTTTTATATCATTGTTTAAAGAGTCAAAATCATTCTTTGTCACCTCTTCATAGCCTAAATAGATTTCTTCTAGTTCACCTATAAACACTTGTGAATTTGATAGATATGAAGTTAGTACTAGTAAAATTACAGCTATATATTTACTTATTTTCATGATGTTATCTTTTTACTTTTAAAATGTGATACAAATTTACAATCAAGACTCAGGTTTATGCATAAACATTTTTCTTCTAGAATGATATATTTTTCCCTAAATAGCAAAACCTCTTCCTTGTTTTAAGAAGAGGTTTGTTAATATTCCGCTTTCGCGAAAGCGAGATCATTATAATCAATATTAAACTAAAGCACGATCTATTATTTCTTGAACAATTTCGGGATTTAAAAGTGTACTTGTGTCACCTAAGTTGCTAGTATCGTTATTAGCTATTTTTCTTAAAATACGGCGCATGATTTTACCACTGCGTGTTTTAGGCAATCCGTTTGTAAACTGCATTTTATCAAGCTTTGCGATAGGTCCTATACGGTCCGTAATCAACTGATTGATTTCTTTACGCAAGTTATCTTGATTACGATCTTCACCAGTTTCTTTTAAGGTAATGTATCCATAAAGCGCATTACCTTTTACGTCATGTGGGAAACCTACTATGGCGCTTTCGGCAACGGCTGGATGTTCATTGATGGCATCTTCAATAGGTGCGGTTCCTAGATTATGACCACTTACTATAATTACGTCATCCACACGACCAGTGATTCTATAGTAGCCTACTGCATCACGTCTAGCGCCATCGCCGGTAAAGTACATGTCTTTATAAGCGCTGAAATAGGTATCTCTATAACGCTCATGATTTCCATAAATAGTACGTGCCATGGATGGCCATGGGAATTTTATAGTCAATCTTCCTTCTACTTGATTTCCTTTAATTTCATGACCATGCTCGTCCATTAATGCTGGCTGAATTCCTGGTAATGGCAAGGTTGCGAATGTAGGAATCGTAGGAGTAGAGTATGGAATAGGACTAATCATGATTCCACCTGTTTCTGTTTGCCACCAGGTGTCTACTATCGGGCTATGATTTTTGCCTATATTGTCATTGTACCAGTGCCACGCTTCCTCATTGATAGGTTCTCCTACGGTTCCTAGCACCTTCAAACTCGATAAGTCATATTTATTGACAAAATCAATGTTCTCTTTTGCTAATGCTCTAATAGCAGTAGGCGCTGTATAAAATTGAGTAATTTTGTGCTTTTCTACTATCTCCCAAAAACGTCCATAGTCTGGATAAGAAGGTACTCCTTCAAACATTACGGTAGTAGCACCATTTGCTAGTGGTCCATAAACAATATAGCTATGACCAGTGATCCAACCGATGTCTGCCGTACACCAGTAGACATCATTCTCACGGTACTGAAATACATTTTTAAAACTGTATGCCGCATAAACCATATAACCACCAGTAGTATGTACCATTCCTTTAGGCTTGCCAGTAGATCCAGAGGTATACAAGATAAACAAAGGATCTTCGGCATCCATAATGGTCGCTTTGCAAGAAGCTTCTGCAGCATCAAGAAGTGGTTGTATCCATACATCTCTTCCTTCTTTCATGGTGACTTTTCCACCAGTTCTGTTGACCACAAGATTAGTTGTTACTCCAGGACAATTTTCAAGTGCCTCATCTACGATAGATTTTAAGTCGATGGTCTTTTTTCCACGGTAGCTTCCATCACTAGATATCACCATTTTACAATCACAATCATTAATACGTGTTGCCAGTGCAGTAGCGCTAAAACCGGCAAAAACCACAGAGTGAATCGCACCTATTCTAGCACATGCTAGTACCGAAACGGCTAGCTCTGGAATCATAGGCAAGTAGATGCAAACACGATCACCTTTTTCTACTCCTTGTGATTTGAGGACATTTGCAAATTTTGAAACACGTTCATGCAATTCTCTATAGCTTATCTGTTGAGCACCTTCATTTGGGTCGTTAGGTTCAAAGAGAATGGCTGTTTTATCTGCTCGAGTAGCGAGATGTCTATCGATACAGTTTTCGGTAATATTAAGTTGCGCACCTTCAAACCATTTTACTTCTGGTTTTGAAAAATCCCAACTTAAGACTTTGTCCCATTTCTTGCGCCATAGGAAATGCTCCTCGGCAATTTCTTCCCAGAAACTCTCTGGATTGCGCACTGACTTTCTATAAACTTGCCAGTATTCTTCTAAGTGTTTTATGTGGTAATTACTCATCTTCTAGATTTCGGATTAATAAAAATAATCTATTCAAATTAAAAGAAATTGTAATTCGTAAAATCTATTGTATTAAGTACATATAACAATATTAAAAGATTTTGAGAATGAAAATTAATTGTATTATATCGCTTTCGCGAAATCGAGTACCAAAAAAAATAAATTCTAATTATTATGGAAATAACGATTTATTGTTAAATGGATAGTAATTTTTGTGGAACTATTTGCTTGTAAAAATCTAAAAAAAATAGATTATAGTTAATGTTTTAACAATCCTGTTATAAAGTAAAGTTATAATCTAATTTGCTGATTATATAATGATTAGTTTAGTATCAACTAAATAAGAAATATCATGAAAATTATTAAAAAAATTGGGTTAGTAGCCCTTGCAACATCATTATTTATGGTGTCATGTAAAGATGAAGCTGCCGAAAAGGAAGCTGAACAAATGAAAATGGAGCAAGAAATGGAAGCCAAAAAAGCAGACTCTCTTGCCATGGTAGAAAAAGAAAAAATGGAGCGTGATGCTACTGCTGTAAGTTTAAACGGTGCAATGATGTATCCAGATATGACTATAGTGGAAAATGCATCTACAAGCAAAGATTTATCGACCTTGGTAACTGCGGTTTCTACAGCTGGATTAGTTGAAACACTTAATAGCGATGGTCCTTTTACTGTTTTTGCACCTACTAATGATGCTTTTGCTGCATTACCTGCTGGAACCGTAGAATCATTACTGGAACCTGAAAATAAGGAAAAGTTGAGTGGCATACTAACTTATCACGTGGTTTCAGGAAATGTGATGGCTGGAGACCTTTTAAAAATGATTGAAGAAGGTAAAGGTAGTACTACGTTTACAACAGTAAATGGAAAGAATTTAACAGCAATGCTAGTTGATGGGAAAGTTACTATTAAGGATGCATTAGGAGGAACAGCTACCGTTACTACTGCTGATGTAAAACAATCAAATGGTGTAGTTCATGTAATTGATAAAGTGTTATTGCCATCTAAATAAGACTTCTTAAGATAAAAGAAATGACATTCCTTGAAAAAGGAATGTCATTTTTTTTGTAACCAAACTTAATTTAACAACACTGGTTTGCCAAAGCCAAGCTTCTCTAATTTGTCAAATTGTGTTTTTTTGTCTCCGACAATTAAGTAAATCATCTCATTAGAATTAATGTATTTATTAATTAAGTTTTTTACTTCTTGCAACGATATATCTGTAACAACTCTTTGGTTTCTTAATGCATAATCTACAGGCATGTCGTTCTCTTGAATGTTAGAAAGCATTCTTAATTTTGCGGCTTGAGATTCAAAAGCTCTAGCACTTGATTTAATCAGGTAACCTTTGGTGATTTCTAGATCTTTTTCTGTGAAATTAGATTCATAATTAGAAAGTATTTCTTTGATTAATGAGGTCGATTCATAAGTTACATTAGACCTTACTCCACTTGAAATGGTAAAAGTCCCTGTATTAGGTGAATTATTAAATGAAGATCTTATACCATAAGTATAACCTTTTCCTTCTCTTAATTGTTGTGTTAATTGAGAAGCAAAACCGCCGCCACCTAAACGGTAATTTAAAATTTCAACATTGTAAGAATCTTCATGAGTAGATGGTATAGAATGATTACCTATAGTTAATATGGATTGTTTTGCATTAGGAACATCATAGAAATAAACTTTAGAAGATTCTAATTGTGGTGTAGGCTGCAATTCTGGTAAAGACACTTTTTTTTGAGTCCAATTCTTATTAATTGTTTCTAGTGAAGATATTACCTGAGTATCTTTAACGTCTCCTACTATTTTAAAACTCGCTAGTTGAGGTGTTAAATAGCTATTGTAATAATTTTTTAAGTCTTCTAAGGTGATTTTCTCTACACTTTTCTCTGTGCCTAAATTGTTTTGAGCAAGTATGTGTTGATCACCATAAATAAGTTTAGAAAATTCATTACTGGCAATAGCACGAGGACTTGCTTTTTGCTGTTGTATTCTACTAATGGTCTGCGTTTTTATCAGTTCAAATTCTTCCTTATCCCATCTAGGCTCTAGTAGCATTTCGTTTACAATTTTTACTACAGGTTCATAATTCCTAGATAAAGAACTTGCATTTATCGTGATGCTTTCATCACTTGATCGCACAGAAATAGATGCGCCTAATTGATCAATCTCGTCTTCTAGTTGTTCTGGAGTTTTTGAAGCGGTTCCTTTATTCATGAGTTGCGCAAGCAAATTAGAAACGCCTATTTTTTCTAAATCTTCAAACAGCATGCCTCCTTGAATATCCAGTTGAAACTGTACTAAGGGAACTTCTTCATCTTCTATCCCTAAAACTTCTATTCCTGAAGAGAGTTGCTCTCGATAGACATTTGGTATTTCTAGTGTAGGAGCTTCTCCATAATCTGGTTCAATACTTCTGTCAAAACTTGAAGGGCTACGTTCATACTCTGCAACGATGCTTGCGTCAAAACTTTCTTCAGCACCTTCTATGATTTTTTCTTCTTCCACGTCAGCCTTTTGTGAGTTGTTAACAGCTAGTTCCACTTGACCTTTAGGAACAAAGCTAGTCATCACATAATTGCTATTTTTGATATACTTTTCATAGACATTTGCAACATCTTGTACAGTAACAGCCTGCATATTCTTCATATCCTGTGTTAAAAATCCAGCATCACCTGCAAGAATTTCGTATTGAGTTAATTGAAATCCTTTACCTAATACGCTAGATAAACCTTGATAGAAATCTGTTTCTTTACTAGTTTTTATTCTGTCTAATTCTTCTTGAGAAATTCCGTTTTTTTCAAAAAGAGTTAATGCTTTTTCAATACTTAACTTTACACTATCTAGATCAATACCCTTGTAAGCTCTTGCTACGATTCCGAATTGCCCAGCAAGCTCAGAAGTATAATGAAATGCATAAGCTTGATCTGCAACCTGATCTTTTTCTATTACTACCTGATTCAAGGGTGCTCTTTTACCTTTACTCAAATAATTTCCTAATATTTCTAAAGCATAAGAGTCTTTATGATAATTTGATACTGTAGGCCAGGTGAAGCTTAATCTAGGTGTTTGAGCAAAGTTATCTTCATGGTATAAGAATTTAGAATCTTTAAGGATTACAGGCTCAATAGATGGTTTTTTAACCTCTTTTCCTCTTTTTATTTCTCCAAAGTATTTCTTTACCCATTTTAAAGCTTGTGAAGTGTCAAAATCTCCAGCAATAGTTAGTACTGCATTATTAGGTGTGTACCAGTCGTTATAAAAATCTTTTACATCTTGAAGTGATGCGTTTTGAAGATCTTCTAAGGAACCAATTACTTGCCAATTATAAGGGTGACCTTCTGGATATAAATTTTTTCCAATAACATAGGATTCATGACCGTAGGCATTGTTATCTACACTTTGTCGTTTTTCATTTTTTACTACTTGTTTCTCCTTTGCTAGAACTGGTTCTGTAACGGTGTTAATAAAATAACCTAGTTTATCAGCTTCTGCCCAGATCATTTTTTCTAGTGCGTCTTTAGGTACAGTTTGATAATAATTAGTAACATCACGACTAGTCGAACCGTTTGCTCCAGAACCTCCTATTCTGGCACTCATTGCATCGAGACCGCCTTTTCCTAAATTTTCTGATTCTAAGAATAATAAATGTTCAAATAAGTGAGCAAAACCTGTTTTTCCTGATTTTTCTCTTGCGCTACCTACATGAGCCGTCAATGCAACTGCAACAACAGGATCAGATTTATCTTCATGAAAAAGAACTGTAAGACCGTTTTCTAAGGTGTGTTTTTCAAAAGGAATAGAAACTTCATCAGTACTGGAATCTGTAAGATCATTTTGATTTGCAGCGTCTTTACACGATGTGAATAAAATAGCAATGTAGATTGCTGTTATGAGTTTGAATACTTTCATTTACAAATTAATTTATTAAAAATGATTGATGTAAATATAACTGTAAACAATGCTTTTCAAATAACGCTAGTGAGAATAATTAAGGCAAAAAAAACCGCCATCTGGCGGTTTTTTAAATTACTTTTTATTCTTACAAGTCTTTATAATCTGCAATATCTTCAAGTGATTTTACTTGATTTAAGGTAGATTGAATTTCGTCTTTTTGTGCTTCTAATATTGAAACGACTGTAGGCGGTAGTTCACTTTTATGATTAAGTACCTGATCGTATTCTTCAATAGCTGCTTTTTCTCCTGTGATACATTCTTCAAGAATAGACTCATCTTTGTTAAGGCTTAGTGCTGCTTTAATATTCATCCAGCTTCTGTGTAAATCTCCTTTCATAGATCCATCATTTTCTGGTGTTTTGTTCATGTTTTTAATTTCACCAGATAATGATGCTGCAAACTCAGTACGTCTAGCACCTTGATGTGCTAACCATCTTTTAAGCTGTACATGTTCCGTAACTTCTGCAGCATTTGCATAGCCTCGCTGTGCATCATAGGTTTTTTCTAATAAATCGTTTAGATATTTTTCTGTTTTAATAGTTTCCATTGGTTTTATTTTTTCTAAATATAACAAGCTAAGAAACTAGAACATCTTAAAATATTGTGAGTTGAGATATGTTTAACTTAAGCTTCTAATTTTTTAAAACAGATAAACAAAAAAGCGATAATTTTCAAAATTATCGCTTTAATTAAATTGATTTGAAAAGTAATTACTTATCGCTTTTCAATTTAGCTAGTTTGTTTCTTTCATCTTGAAGCTGGCGTCCTAGCTTTTGTTCTTTTTCAATAGACTTGCGTCTCAATTCTTCTAATTCTTCTTCAGTTGAATGTAGTTGTTTTTGAGCGGCTTTAGTTGTAGAATTACTACTTTTAAAACGCATACTCATAAAAACAAATAGAAAACCTAATACACCTACTATAGACCATACGACAGTGTTGTAAACACTTTTATTAGTTTGAATGCCTAAGAAATTCATAGAGTCTTTCTCTGCATTAACTCCCGTTAAATCAGCATTGGTCTCTTGTAATTGTTGCTCTAGAGAGGCGATACGACTATCCTTAGTCTCAATAGATTTTTCTAAAGAGGTAATTTTATTATTTAACTGGCCTACATGTTCATTAGTGTTTTTACGTAAATCATTTATTGACTTTTGCTTGATAACTTTATATTCCTTGAAGTTATTTGCCTCAGAAATCAATTTTTCAAACTGACTATCAATACTATTTAAGGTATCAGATTCTTGAGCTATGGATGTATAACTCATTAAAAGCATTAATGGTATAAAAAAGAATTTCATTTTTAAAATGTATTGTTAATGAAAATAGAACTTCGGATTTAATCGTTTTGAATAAATCTAGAACAGTTAAGCTGCTTAAGTTCTTATAGATTCATTTGAAAATAGTTATTTGTTTAGGATTCGCTTTCGCGAAAGCGATATCATTAAAAGCCCCATAACGTTAATTAAGGGGCTTTTAATATATCAGGTAGATTTAATCATCGTTAATCGTAGCAAGAAACTCTTCATTGTTACGAGTTTGTTTTATTTTCTGAGAGATGAATTCCATTGCCTCAACCGGATTCATGTCTGCAAGATATTTGCGTAAAATCCACATGAATTTCATGGTTTTCTCGTCAAGCAATAGGTCATCACGACGTGTAGAAGAAGAGGTAAGGTCTATAGCTGGGAATACACGACGATTAGATATATTTCTATCTAGTTGAAGTTCCATATTACCAGTTCCCTTAAATTCTTCAAATATAACCTCGTCCATTTTAGAACCAGTTTCTGTAAGTGCTGTAGCTATGATAGATAACGATCCACCACCTTCTATATTACGAGCAGCTCCAAAGAAACGTTTAGGTTTATGTAAAGCATTTGCGTCTACACCACCAGAAAGTACTTTACCACTTGCAGGCTGTACGGTGTTGTATGCTCGTGCTAGACGTGTGATAGAGTCTAATAAGATAACTACATCGTGACCACATTCTACCATGCGTTTTGCTTTTTCAAGTACAATGTTTGCCACCTTTACGTGATCATGCGCTTCTTTATCAAAGGTAGAGGCAATTACTTCACCATCTACATTACGTTGCATATCAGTTACTTCTTCTGGGCGTTCATCGATAAGTAGGATAAGCTGGTAAACCTCAGGATTATTTGCGGCTATAGCATTTGCAATATCTTTAAGCAACATGGTTTTACCTGTCTTAGGCTGTGCTACTATCATACCACGCTGTCCTTTTCCTATAGGTGCAAAAAGATCCATTACACGAGTAGAAATACTAGCACGTCTACCGGCAAGATCAAATTTTTCTTCTGGAAATAGAGGTGTTAAGTGTTCAAAAGAAACACGATCACGCACTACCTTAGGATCTAAACCATTAATTTGTGAAATCTTAATTAAGGGGAAGTATTTTTCTCCTTCTTTAGGAGGACGCACCATTCCTAAAACTGTATCGCCAGTTTTAAGTCCAAAAAGTCTGATCTGTGATTGTGATACATAAATATCATCTGGGCTTGCAAGGTAATTGTAGTCACTACTACGCAAGAAACCATAACCATCTGGCATCATATCAAGAACACCTTCACTTTCAATAATCCCGTCAAATTCAAAGTCAGGATCTCGATAACGGTTGCGTGTATCTTTATTACCCTTAGGTACATTTGTTTGATTATTATTACTGCGTGTGTTTTTTTGACGGTTGTTACGACTGTCGTTTTTATCACCGTTATCCTTGTTAGATCCATCTTTAGCATCACTGTTTTCTTTAGAAGAATCGTTTTGTGATGTTGATTGATCTTTAGTTTTATTTTTAGGAGTCTTTTTATCCTTTTTAGGTCTAGGATTAGGCCTACTAGGGTCTATGCGACCTTTAAGAGTTTCTTCGGTAATTACAAAATCTTCTTTCTCTTCTGATTTTGATTCTTTAGAAGTTTCTTTTTTAGGAGCTCTAGGTTTACGTTCTTTTTTTGCTACAGGTTTTTTAGGTGTTGCCTTTTTATCTGGAGCTTCTTTTTTCTCAGTATCTGTAGTAGTTTCAATATCAAGACTTTTAACTACATCTGGATTTTCAGCTTGAAGGTCTAAAATTTTGTAGACCAAGTCTAATTTGCGTAATGATTTAATTTTAGGAACATTAAGACCTTTTGCGATTTCCTGTAATTCAGGAAGTTTTTTTGATTTTAAATCAGCTATTTGGAACATATAACTTTAGTAAATGTATAATTTGTTTCAGGGGAAATTTAAAGTTTAAAATTTATGAGAAAAATTTCAAACTGCTAGGTAACCTATAAAGAGTGAGTTACCTTTTTTGCATTGCAATGATACATTAAAAAATTAATATCTGTTGTTCTTTTTAAAGCTATTGTTATATTTTTGCTTTGCTTTTGTAAAATTGCAAGCATGATACAACGTATTCAGACTATTTATTTATTTTTTGCAGCTTTAGTTTCTGGAGTCCTTATATGGATTGTAGAACATTATATTGACGGTGAAGGAAATGAATTTGTAGGAATGGATAGCAGCTTGTATTATGGTATATTTGTTTCAAGTGCAGTATTATCTTTAATTGCTATTTTTATGTTTAAGAATAGGCAATTACAGACTGTGATAAACAGATTAAATTTGTTATTGAATCTTTTTATACTAGGAGTTTATGTATATCAATCTCTAATGATGTCTGGAGAAACGGCGGTTTCTGAGAAAGGCATTGGGATGTTCATTCCTATCCTATCTATCGTTTTACTCGTCTTGGCTAACAAGGCAATAAGAAAGGATGAACAACTCGTAAAATCTGCAGATCGATTGCGATAAACACTTAAATCTTAGTAATATTAGTGAGAAATCCTGCGAGGCGCCACCTTGCAGGATTTTGTTTTTTATATGTTTTGTAATTAGTTATTGCTTTCGCGAAAGCGGGATATTTAAAAATTTTCAGGTTATAGATATCCTAGCTTTTTAATTAAGTTGTAAGATAAATCTAAATCTGAGCTGGATACAATTAAAAGTATTTTACCGATCTTTTTCTATCACTTCTAAATTTGAGATTTTACCATTATTAATCTCAAACCTGAGCATTGTTCTTTTTTTATGAAAACCATGTACGCCTATAGCGCCTGGATTCATATGTAAACAATTCAATTTTTTGTCATTAATTACCTTTAAAATATGACTGTGTCCACAAATAAAAACATCTGGAGCGTTGTTGTAAATTTCTGGTCGCACACGTTGATTATATCTTCCAGGATAACCGCCTATATGTGTGATCCAGATATCCATACCTTCACAAATAAAACGATTATGCTCTGGATATTGCATTCTAGCTTTATCATCATCTATGTTACCCCATACAGCTCTTAATGGTTTAATGGCTGCAATTTGATCGGTAACTTTTAGATCACCTATATCGCCAGCGTGCCATACTTCATCGGCTTGTTTTACATATTTAAGAATGAAATCATCGATGTGACTATGAGTGTCTGAAAGAAGCAGTATTTTCATTTTACAAAGATAGTAAGCGAGTGAGTCAGTATTTGAGCATTGAGCGATGAGTTTTTGATAGAATGACGTTTAGTATTTATACTGTGAATGATAATGAGTTAATCTATTGAGAAAAAATTTTCACGTCATTCTCTGAACTCCATAGTCAAACTTCTATCTTTGCTTTAATGCAAGAAACTTCTCGTTATTTTATAGAATTAGCATATGATGGTACTAACTATCATGGCTGGCAAAAACAACCTCAAAGTATCTCTGTTCAAGAGGTAGTAGAAGATGGATTGAGGAAAATGTTGCGTGAAGATATACGTATTCAAGGAGCTGGAAGAACTGACACTGGTGTGCATGCTGCCTATATGGTAGCGCATTTTAATTATGCAGGAGAATTAAATATAGAGCATTTAATTTATAGATTGAACCGCTGGATTCCTAAGGATATTGCTATTTATGATATCAAACCTGTGCAAAAAACTGCACATGCTCGTTTTCATGCTACAAAACGTTCTTATGAGTATCATTTTTTACTTCGTCCAGATCCATTTCAGGTAAATCAAGCTTATGTGCTTTTTAGAAAACCAGATTTTAAATTAATGGAGCAAGCGGCTCTAATATTGTTGGAGTATAAAGATTTTGAGTCATTTTCTAGGGTAAATACTGATGTAAAGACATTCATTTGCGATCTTACCGAAGCTAGATTTGAATATGATGGACATAAAGTCATATTTCATATAACGG
>CAZBCH010000252.1:0-1559 GCA_964490235.1 uncultured Flavobacteriaceae bacterium
AAAAAGAGGTGCCTCAAAAAATATTAAGTTATAAGGCCGATGACATTGTTTTCTCTATGCCACAAACCAGTGCAGACCTATTACAAAATACAGGTCAGGTTTTTGTACAGAAAAGCCAATTGGGAGGTGGTAGCCCTATGATTAGAGGATTTTCAACGAACCGTCTTTTACTTTCGGTTGATGATGTAAGAATGAACAACGCGATATTTAGAGGAGGTAATATTCAAAATGTTATTTCTATAGATCCTTTTTCGGTTGAGCGCACTGAAGTTATTTTAGGTTCAGGTTCAGTAATTTATGGCAGTGATGCCATAGGTGGAGTTATGAATTTCTATACACAAAAACCTGAATTATCTACTACTGATGACCTTAATTTAAAAGGTAATGTAATTGCCCGATATGCTTCAGCTAGTGAAGAAAAGACGGGTCACGTAGACCTAAATTTTGGGTTAAAAAAATGGGCTTTCGTTACCAATATCAGTTATACCGATTTTAGTGATTTAAGAATGGGGAAACATGGTCCTGATGATTATTTAAGACCGGAATATGTAGTTACTGAGAATGGCGAGGATATCATTGTTCAAAATGACGATCCTCGAGTACAGCGTTATACCGGCTATGATCAAATTAATGTGATGCAGAAGGTCCATTATAAAGCCAATGTTAGAATGAGTTATGATTTGGGCTTACACTATTCATCAACTTCCGAATATCCGCGTTATGACAGGCTCATTCTTTATGAGAATGATCAATTAAGATCGGCAGAGTGGAACTACGGTCCGCAGGACTGGTTTCTAGGCAAATTTCAATTTACCAAATTGAGCAGTAGATCTAATTTATATGACAAGATCAAATTCAATACAGCCTATCAGAATTTTAAAGAAAGTCGAATAGACAGAAATTTAAACGCCGTAGAAAGACGAATTAGAGAAGAAAACGTAGATGCCATCTCAGCCAATCTGGATTTTGAAAAATCACTGAGCGATAAAACGAAATTATTTTATGGCGTGGAATATATTTTTAACAGGGTTGGATCAAAGGGAAAACAAGAGAATATTAACACTGGAACCACTGAAAAAATAGCCTCACGATACCCTGATGGTTCCACCTGGCAGTCCGCTGCAGCTTATCTTAGCTTAAAATATAAGCCAAGTAGACAATTTGCATTTCAATCTGGTATTAGATATAATTTTATAAGTATAAGAGCCGATCTCACAGAGAATAATGAATTCTTTAATTTTCCTTTTGATAATGCCGATTTGGATACAGGAGCATTAACGGGAACAGCAGGAATTAGTTGGCTTCCAAATGAAATAATGAATTGGAAATTGAACTTAACTACAGCATTTAGAGCCCCAAATATTGATGATGTTGGTAAGATTTTTGATTCGGCTCCAGGAATGGTTGTGGTTCCTAATCCAGATCTTAAACCGGAGTACGCCTATGGTGCCGAGTTAGGACTAAGATTAAATTTTAATACGGTTAAACTTGATTTTGCCACTTACTATACTTTCTTAGATGATGCCTTAGTAAGACGGAATTTTACTATAAATGGACAG
>CAZBCH010000253.1:0-1796 GCA_964490235.1 uncultured Flavobacteriaceae bacterium
CAGATGTTAGAGTAGAAGTTTACGATACTAAAGGATTATTAGTATTAGCTAAAGATGATACATCTTACATGAGAGGTACAGAAGCTGCTACTCAGTTAACAATTAACGGAGCAGACCAGTTGTACTATGTTAAAGTAATCACTAGTCAAGGAACAGCAACTAAGAAGATTGTTTCTTCTACAAGACAATAATTATGTCTTAGATTAGTAATTATATAAATAAAAAGGGCGACCATTTGGTCGCCCTTTTTTTGGATTAACCGCTCATAAATTAGTTAAAGTCCCTTGTAATTGCGCAATAGATGGTCTAATTTTGATACATATAAGTATCTTGTATATTTATATTTCAGTTGAAACGATTCTACGGTTAATACCTACGGTACTTTAGAATTGAATTACTACCCAAAAAATAATTGTTTAATAGCACGACAATTAATTGATTATTAGCACTTTTATTGATTAATGTTTTTCTTAGGAAAAGCACTGAAATTCAGCAGTTTATGTTGTTAAAAGTAAACATTTGGCAATAGCAATCTGTTACCCATTTCTACTGTGTTCTTATATGTCTATTTAGGTTATGTAAATAGCAGCAATGCTATTGTAAAATGTTAAAATAATTTTAATTAAATCTAAATGTTATGTTTATGAACAATTTTACCAAGAGTGATAGATCATATTTGTGGTCTATTACGAATTTAACTTGTTGTAGCTCAATTAAGAGTCTACAAAAGCGCGGTCTTGGTGCACTAATGTTTATTATGTTCTTCGTATTTAGTTCAAGTGCATTTGCACAGGACTACGTAGATGATTGTATGCACGGTGTTCCTGGAGCTGCGGATGCAGAATCGATCTTGACATCAACACGTGATTTCAGCAACTGTTTAGGGTTAGCTATTATTCATGATGATGCAAGTTTAGCAGATGGTTCTTTCATGGTACGAGGAGAGGAATTTCCTGAGGGGTACTACATCGAAAATCCAGATGGTTCAATTAGTGCCAGAACTGGATTCGAAAAAGGAAGTGACCACTGTGATTGGAAGTATTACCATGTATTTACAGTAAAGTGTGACCCAACAAATCCTGATATAGGATCTGATGGTACAGCTGTTGTAGATACTTACGTAATTACTTACAGAGGAGGCGACCAGGAGCAGCCAAAACTTAAGAAAGGTGTTACTTTCCCAACAGGAGAGAAGGACCTTAAGTTATGTTTTGATGAAGCAGCAGATATGCTAGCAAACTCCCCAGAGTATGCCTACCTACAACCAGGAAACATTATGAATCTGTTTACAGATAACTGTAGTCATCTAAAAGTAGATGATATGGTACAGTTACGTACTAAGCAAAAGCAAAGTGACTGTAAGTGGATTATTATTTATAGCTATACCATTTGGGATGGTTGTACAGATCCATTAGAGTATTCAGTTACTTTTGAAGGAGGCGATACAGTTGACCCATGGTTTACAAGCAGTCTACCAGCAAAAGAGATTTGGGTTGATTGTGACGATGCGTTATTATACGCTAAGAATGCTGAGACTTTAGCATGGGATGATAACTGTTACGATCCAGGAAAGAAAAGAGCAAACGCTGAAGATAAAGTAGACTTCAGTACTTTCGATTTCTGTAATGGTGGATCATTCCAAAGAGTTTGGACAATAGAAGACGCTTGTGGAAACGACGAGTCTTTTTCACAAACAGTACACGTTAACCCAGCAGATCCAATTGCGTTTAACTTAGGAAATGGAAAAGCTACAGAAGCTGCATTCTTAGGATTACCATACGAGAATGGAATGATCA
>CAZBCH010000254.1:0-3175 GCA_964490235.1 uncultured Flavobacteriaceae bacterium
GACACTACTCTTACGGTATAAGGAAGATCTTCTGGTAACATTTTCTTTAATGCACGTTGTGCTAGGTTACCGTGACCTATCTCTCTTCTAGAGGTTCCACGTAATGGACGCGCCTCTCCTGTTGAGAATGGTGGGAAGTTATAATGTAAATAGAAACGCTCTTCTCCTTCTTGTGATGCCATGTCTATAACATTTGCATCTCTAGAAGTTCCTAAGGTTACTGTTGCAAGTGCTTGAGTTTCTCCACGAGAGAAAATTGCACTACCGTGAGTAGATGGAAGGTAATCTACCTCACACCAGATATCACGTATGTCTGTAGTCTTACGACCATCTAGACGAATACCTTCATTAAGTAGTACGTCACGTACTGCTTTTTTATGCGTTTTGTTGAAATACTTAGAGATTAAATCTCCGTTCTCTTCTTGATCTTCTTCAGAGAAAGTGGCTTTAATTTCTTCCTTGATTTCAGAAAAAGCAGCGCTGCGTTCTTTCTTTCCAGAACCTTGCTTAGCTACTTCATATACTTTTTGGTAAGCCAGTTCTGCTACCTTAGCCTCGATATCAGCGTCTTCCTTTTCTCCTTCGTACTCGCGTACTTCTTTTTTACCTACTTGCTCTGCAAGGGCTACTTGAGCAGCACATTGATCCTTGATAGCTTCGTGAGCGGCTTTAATGGCAGCAATCATTTCTTCTTCAGAAATCTCTTCCATTTCACCTTCGACCATCATTACAGAATCTGCACTAGCACCTATCGTCATTTCAAGGTCTGCAGCTTCTAATTGAGCATAACTAGGATTAATAACAAATTCTCCATCTACACGAGCTACACGTACTTCAGAGATAGGGCATTCAAACGGAATATCAGATAATTGAATAGCAGCACTTGCAGCAAGACCAGCCATAGCGTCTGGCATTACTTCATCATCGTGAGACATTAATTGAATCATTACCTGTACCTCTGCATGGTAATCTTTAGGGAACAATGGACGTAATACTCGGTCTACAAGACGCATAGTAAGTACTTCTCCATCGTTAGGACGCGCCTCACGTTTGAAGAATCCGCCTGGATATTTACCGGCAGCGGCAAATTTCTCACGGTAGTCTACAGTAAGTGGAAGGAAATCTAGTCCAGTAGATTTGTAGCTGGACACTACAGTTCCTAGAAGCATTGCTTTCCCACATGTGATCACAACAGATCCATGTGCTTGTTTTGCAAGCGCTCCAGTTTCGATAGTGATATCTGGCCCGTTGGCCATTTTAATCACTTGTTTAAAAACTTGTGGTTTCATAAATATAGTTAAACGTTAATCTCAAGTTGTGAGTAGAGAAGGTGTTTACTTTGTGAGAAACCAGCTTTTGTAATGTCGCGATGATTTGTTTTAATTCTGCTTTCGCGAAAGCGGAATAGAGATAAGCTCTCCTAATTATATAAAATAAAAAAAGGGGACATGAAGTCCCCAATCTATTACTTTCTAATTCCTAATTCCTTAATTAATTCACGGTAGGCAACGATGTCTTTCTTCATTTTATAATCAAGAAGAGAACGTCTCTTTCCTACTAGTTTCACTAGACTACGCTCTGTGTTGTAGTCGTGACGATTTTGTTTAAGGTGTTCAGTTAAGTGATTGATACGATAAGTAAATAACGCAATTTGTGCGTCTGTGTTACCTGTGTCGTTTGCGTCTTTTCCGTACTTTGCGAAAATTTCTGCTTTTTTTTCTGGTGCTAAATACATGCCAAAATTATTTAATAATGAATATTATGTATGTCAGTCTCTCTGACGATGCCTTGAGATTCATTCTCTTAGCGGCGGCAAAAATACAATTAATTACTGACTTCCTACTTCTTAATACATAATTTTAAATACAATTATATAAATTGTGTTTTAATGAGACGTTAAATTAATAGTCTTGTTTAATAATCGTGATTTCTTTATCTTATCATTGTATTTATAATTCTTCTTATTTGAAATCACAAAATACGAATTGCCTCATCATTTTTACTCGCAATCCAGAAATAGGAAAAGGTAAAAGACGCCTTGCCGCTACGGTGGGAGATCAGGCAGCATTTGATATCTATAAATTTTTGCTGGCACACACTAGATCGATTACCAAAGACCTGAACGCTACAAAACAAGTCTGGTATTCAGAAAAAGTACATGAACAGGACGACTGGTCTAACGATCTTTATGAGAAGTATGCTCAGTCTGGTAGTGATCTGGGCGTACGCATGCAAAATGCTTTTGAAGAAGCATTTAAAAACCACAATCATGTCATCATTATAGGCTCAGATATGTACGATTTGTCTCAAGAAGATCTTGAAATCGCATTTCATCAACTAGAATCACACGATGCTGTGATAGGTCCTGCGCAAGATGGAGGTTACTATTTATTAGGATTTACTAAGAAATTAGTAAAAGGTATCTTTGAAAATAAAGATTGGGGAACGGAAACCGTTCTTGCAAAGACGCTAAATGATCTTAAAAGCGTCAACTATGCCACTCTTGACACTCGCAACGATGTTGATTATTATGAAGACATAAAAGATATTCCAGTATTTCAACAATTTTTAAAACACATATAATGCTTAGTAAAAAACAACTAACAGATTCTATTCAATATTTACAATCGCAAGGATTTGATGCTCCTGAAGTAGGAATCGTTCTCGGTACAGGATTAGGTCAATTAGTAGACAGTATTGAAAATCAAAAAGTAGCGCATTACAACCAGATTCCTTCATTTCCTCTTGCCACTGTAGAGTTTCATACTGGTAAATTGATCTATGGTGACCTAGGTGGTAAAAAGGTAGTAGTGATGCAAGGCCGCTTTCATTTATATGAAGGTTATGATTTTATAGACATTACTTATCCAGTAAGAGTCATGCATGGTTTAGGAATTAAAAAGCTTCTAGTTTCTAATGCGGCAGGAGCCATTAATCTGGATATGAAAAAAGGAGATATGATGCTTATAGATGATCACATCAATTTACAAGGCGGCAGTCCATTGGCATTTAAAGGCGTTGCAGAATTTGGCGAGCGATTTACAGACATGAGCGCTCCTTATGATAAAACGATGAATGAACAACTTAAATCTATCGCTTCAGAAAAGGGAATTACTCTTAGAGAAGGCGTTTATGCTAGCGTCGTAGGTCCACAATTAGAAACTAGAGCAGAATA
>CAZBCH010000255.1:0-3170 GCA_964490235.1 uncultured Flavobacteriaceae bacterium
ATGATTTAAAGGTCGTTTGCTATACAGATCATCAAATTTTTGATCGTTACCATAAGTTTAAATTAAAGAATGGTTATGCAAAAAAGCAAGCCATCACTTTAAAAGAATTGAACACCCTAGAAATAGGTGATTATGTAACACACATAGATCATGGAATAGGTAAATTCGGTGGGCTTCAAAAAATTGATGTGAATGGTAAAAAACAAGAAGCCATTAAATTGATTTATGGTGAGCGTGATATTTTATATGTTTCCATTCACTCATTGCATAAAATCACGCGTTACAGTAGTAAGGATGGAAAAGCACCTAAAGTTTATAAACTAGGTAGTCCAGCATGGAAAAAGCTCAAGGCAAAAACAAAAACAAGAGTCAAGCAAATCGCATTTGATTTAATAAAATTATATGCAAAACGTCGTGCTCAAAAAGGTTTTCAGTACGCACCTGATGGATATTTACAAAACGAGCTAGAGGCGAGTTTTATTTATGAAGACACTCCAGATCAAAGTACCGCGACTGAAGATGTGAAAAAGGATATGGAAAGCGATCGTCCCATGGATCGATTAGTTTGTGGCGATGTAGGTTTTGGGAAGACCGAAGTGGCCATACGGGCGGCCTTTAAAGCTGCTGTTAATGGTAAGCAAGTTGCGGTTCTCGTTCCTACGACCATTCTAGCCTTTCAACATGCTAAAACATTTAAGGAACGTCTGGCAGATCTTCCTGTAAAGGTAGATTACCTCAACCGATTTAGAACTGCTAAGGAACGAAAAGGTGTTCTTGCTGGTCTAGAAGACGGTTCTATAGATATTGTGATCGGTACGCACCAATTGGTTAGTAAATCGATCAAATTCAAAGACCTTGGATTACTTATAATTGATGAAGAACAGAAATTTGGTGTTGCGGTTAAAGACAAACTTAAAACACTTAAGGAAAATATTGACACACTAACCTTAACGGCAACCCCTATACCGCGTACCTTGCAGTTTTCATTAATGGCGGCGCGTGATTTAAGTGTTATAAAAACGCCACCACCTAACAGGCATCCGGTAGAGACTAAAGTGGTGCGTTTTAGTGAAGAAACCATACGAGATGCGGTGAGTTATGAAATATCTCGCGGTGGACAGGTTTTCTTTGTACATAACCGTATTGAGAACATAAAAGAAGTAGCAGGAATGATTCAGCGATCGGTTCCAGATGCAAAAATAGGTATTGGTCATGGACAGATGGATGGTAAAAAGCTAGAAGAATTAATGCTTGCTTTTATCAATGGTGAATTTGATGTATTGGTTTCTACTACAATTATTGAAAGTGGTCTCGATGTACCTAACGCAAATACCATTTTCATCAATAATGCAAACAACTTCGGCTTATCAGATTTGCACCAGATGCGTGGTAGAGTAGGACGTAGTAATAAAAAAGCGTTCTGTTATTTTATCACGCCACCTTATGAAGTGATGACTGAAGATGCTCGCAAGCGTATTCAAGCTCTAGAAATGTTCTCAGAATTAGGTAGCGGTTTTAATATCGCTATGAAAGATCTGGAGATACGAGGCTCTGGAGATATTTTAGGTGGAGAACAAAGTGGTTTTATAAATGAAATAGGTTTTGATACCTATCAAAAAATATTAAGTGAAGCCATTACTGAGCTTAAAGAAAACGAGTTTGCAGACCTCTATGAAACTAATGAGAAGGAAAAGAAACATGTTACAGAAGTAACCATAGATTCTGATTTTGAATTGTTATTTCCAGATGATTACATCAACTCTATTACCGAGCGTCTGGCGCTATATTCAAAACTTAATGAAGTAGAAGATGAAAAAGGACTAGAAGTCTATAGAAATGAGTTGATAGATCGCTTTGGTGAGTTGCCAGAAGAGGCAGAGCAATTACTTACCAGTGTAAAAATTAAATGGATCGCAACCCAATTAGGTTTAGAGAAAATCGTTATGAAGCAAGGTAAGTTTATAGGGTATTTTGTTTCAGATCAACAAAGTGGTTTTTATCAAAGCGAAGCATTTTCAAGAGTTTTAAAGGCAGTTCAAAATAATCCGAAGATACTGCGCATGAAAGAAAAGCAAACCAGAGCAGGTTTACGATTATTGCTGACAGTAGAAAACGTGCGCAATGTAGATCGTGTGTATCAAATTTTAAATGCGATTATGCCCGTTACACAAGAGGTGAGTTAAATAAAACATTTACAATGAATTAAAAATCTGTAATAACTTATTTAATGGACTATTAAGATCTTACTAGGATCATTTTTTTGTTCATTTGTAATGATTTGCAAATCAAAATAAAATTTTCCCTAATGAGGTAAGCTGAAAATCGTATCAAAGAGTAGACTCTATGAAATACTTAATTAAATTTTACAAATCAAAATACAAATATTTAGTAATCGGATACATATTTTTAGGATCAGGTGTTTATTGTGCCCTTCTTAGAGAAAAAGCATACTATGAAACTTTGTTTGTAGTTGCTTTGGTACAATTTGCCTTTTTTACTTATTTCAAGTGGTCTGAAAGTAAACGAAAAGCAACTAATACTGATAAATAATAAAAAAACACCTCTTGAAATTTCAAGAGGTGTTTTGATTTTATAAGCTTTCGCGAAAGCGAGAACAATATCTATCTCTTTATTATTTTATGAGCTGAGACCACTCTATTAGTCGCATCCATTAACTGAATGAAATACAAACCATCCGTGAAATCTTCAAGATTTAATCTGGTGGAACGATTTGATAATTCAACTGATTTTAATAGTTGCCCATTAAGATCAAATACTTCAGCCTTTTGAGCAACATTATTGTTTAACTCTATATTTACAAAATCAGAAGTAGGATTGGGATAGATCGATACGAGTTTTTTAGGATTTGTAAATTCAGTATTGCTTAGAACTGTACTTATATCTAACGTATAAATATCTGTGCGACTTTGAAAGTTGTAGATAACATCTTCAGTAATGAAAAATTGTGTTCCAACATTAGTGACAGGATCTAGAATCAACTGCCAGTTGTTGCCACCGTCTAAGGTTTGATAAACATCTCCATTACTGTTCATACCAATACCGAATGTCGCTGAAAAGAATCGATAACTTAAAATGTTACCTGGAAAATTATGGAATTGAAACGTAAGTCCACCATCTGTTGTGACTTGCTGGCCTATATAGAACGTATT
>CAZBCH010000256.1:0-2499 GCA_964490235.1 uncultured Flavobacteriaceae bacterium
AAATCTTCACAAAACTCAATCATGAGTTCCTCATCTGCACGAGGAGAAATGCTACAATAAGCCTTTTTATTTACACGATCTAGTAAAAGACTTCCAGTTCCTTCTAAGAAAAAACCTTCGTCTTCGGCACTGGTATAATCAACTATATTTTCAATTTTAAAACCTTCTTTTTCTAATCTATCTAGTACTTCTGGTCTACGTTCTAGTCTTCTATTTTCTGCAAACATTGGGTATAAAGCAACATCTCCATTATGATGTGTAGAAATCCAGTTATTGGGAAAAATAGAATCTGGCGTGTCGTTTTTATCATCATCAGATATGACAATTACGTTAATGCCTTTTTCTTGTAACGCTTTCGCGAAAGCGTCAAACTCATTTTGAGCTTTAAGATTTTGATCGATGATTTTAACGCCTTCATCCTGATAATAATTGTTGACCGCAGTTTGCTCGTTTAAACGGAACTGAGTTGGGCGTACCATGAATACGGTATCTGTAATTTGTTTCATTAATCTCTTATTAAAGGAAGTGTAGAACATCTTAAAAGACCTTCTTGCTTTGAAATTTCGGCATACGGAACCTCTTCTACGGTGATCTTATGACTGCGTAACCAAGTGTTTAATCTAGTAAAATTCTTTTCTGAAATTACAACATCTGGGGCTATGGAAAATATATTTGAGTTCATATCATACATTTCTTCTTGTGTAATTTCAAAACAGTTCTCTTTACCGAATAGATCAATTAAAAATTGATATTCTTCTTCTTCTAAAAAACCATTTTTATGAATGATGCATTTATCCTTTCCTACCGGTTGAAAACAGCAATCTAAATGTAAGGCATTATTATAAGGGTCAAGGTTATCCTTGCGTAGATTAAAACTAATCACTTTCTTATGCGGAAAAGTCTTTTTAACCCAATCGATAGCTTCTACATTAGTTCTCGCAATAATATAATCTGCATAGTCTGCACCTCTATAGGTTCCTACAAATATGTAATCACCATGCAGCATAACGTCGCCGCCTTCTATATGAACTTCTTCTGGTGGACGTATGACATTATCTGGATCTATTTGATCAATGATGTACTGAATTGCCTCTATTTCTTCTTCTCTATCTGGAAGAATATTTGCCTTTACAAATGTATTGTCTATTACAAAACCTATGTCTCTTGTAAATATCTGATTACAATCTTCTATGTGTCTAGGCCTATAAACTTTAACGTCATATTTTTCAAAGACTGCGTTTACAGCTTCCATCTCTCTCACCATATCTTCATTAGTAGGATATTCACCTGCTAATATATATTTACGAGATTTAGGATCATAGGCATCTTCTAATTTAGGCACTGGACCATTACTAGCTGCTGTACCTAAAACTACAGCTCTAAGTCTGGAAGTTTCATCTTTAACGTTAAGATTGATTTTATTCATATTGCAAATTTAATACTTAAGAATAGTTACAAATTGATTTTACGCAATCGTTTTATTAAATCTTTTAAAAGTCTTTTACCTTATTCTATTCCATAAAAAAACTCCCTAAAAATAGGGAGTTTTTTGAGTTATGTGAACAAATTCTATCTGTCAGAAACTTCTTTGAAAGCTCTGTGATTTTCACCTGTATACACTTGACGTGGTCTACCTATAGGTTCTTTATTTTCACGCATTTCTTTCCATTGAGCAATCCATCCTGGAAGACGACCTAATGCAAACATTACTGTAAACATCTCAACAGGAATTCCCATAGCTCTATATATAATTCCAGAATAGAAGTCTACGTTAGGATATAATTTACGGTCTACAAAATATGGATCATTTAATGCTTCTTTTTCTAGTCCTTTGGCAATGTCAAGAATAGGATCTTCTACTCCTAAAGCACCCAGAACATCATCTGCTGCTACTTTTATGATTTTTGCACGAGGATCAAAGTTTTTGTAAACACGGTGTCCGAATCCCATTAAACGGAACGGATCATCCTTATCCTTGGCTTTGGCCATATATTTTTTGGTGTCACCACCATCTTCTTTAATAGCTTCCAACATTTCCAATACAGCCTGGTTAGCTCCACCATGCAATGGTCCCCAAAGTGCTGAAATACCAGAAGACAATGAAGCAAATAATCCAGCATGTGAAGAACCCACGATCCTAACAGTAGATGTTGAACAGTTTTGCTCATGGTCTGCATGAAGGATTAACAGTTTATCTAATGCATCTACTACCACTGGGTCTAAAACATAATCTTCATTAGGTTGCTTAAACATCATTTTTAAAACGTTCTGAACATAGCCTAAATTTTTATCACCATAATCTAATGGTAAACCATGCTTTTTGCGTAATGTCCAAGCTACTAACACAGGGAATTTACCCATAATACGTACAATAGCCTTGTACATATCCTCTTCGGAATTCACATTCACAGAAGACGGATTAAAAGCTGTTAACGCACTGGTCAAAGATGCTAGAACACCCATAGGATGTGCCGACTTTGGAAACGCATCTACAATCTT
>CAZBCH010000257.1:0-3616 GCA_964490235.1 uncultured Flavobacteriaceae bacterium
ATATTTCAGTAACTGGAGATCTAGACATTGATGAACACCATACTATTGAAGATACTGCATTGACGCTTGGTCAAGCATTTTCGCATGCTTTGGGCTCTAAAAAAGGAATCAACAGATATGGCTTCTTGCTACCTATGGACGACTCGCTAGCGCAGGTTGGAATAGATTTTGGTGGACGACCATGGATCGTTTGGGAAGCCGAATTTAAACGTGAATACGTGGGCGATATGCCTACAGAGTTGTTCTTTCACTTCTTCAAATCATTCAGCGATGCGGCAAAATGCAACCTGAACATGAAAGTAGAAGGCGACAACGAACACCACAAAATAGAATCGCTTTTCAAGGCATTTGCCAAGGCGATAAAAATGGCTGTAAAACAAACCGGTGATGGCAAATTACCGAGTACAAAAGGAACTTTATGATTGCGATTGTAAAATATAACGCAGGTAATATAGGAAGCGTCACTAATGCCCTCAACAGACTAGGAATAGAAAATAAAGTTACTGACGATCCTGAAGAATTAAAGGCGGCAGACAAAGTTATTTTCCCTGGTGTAGGAGAAGCTGGAACCGCGATGAATTATTTGCGTGAACGTGGACTAGATCAAGTCATAAAAGAATTAAAACAGCCTGTACTAGGAATATGCCTAGGAATGCAACTCATGTGCAGTCACAGTGAAGAAGGTGATACAGAATGTCTAGGGATTTTTGACACTACCGTAAAGAAATTTCCGGCTACTGCAGGAATGAAAGTGCCTCACATGGGATGGAATAGTTTAAATACTGAGGTTATTAATCAGCAATCTTCCATCTTGCAAGGCTTAAAACCAGCAGCAGATGTTTATTATGTACACTCGTTCTATGCTGAAGTTTGTAAGGATACAGTTGCGGCTTGTGATTATATTTTACCTTTCAGTAGTGTGTTGCAAAAAGACAATTTTTATGCTACGCAATTTCATCCTGAGAAGAGTGCAGGCGTAGGAGAACAGATTTTGAAGAATTTTATAAAAATTCCTGCGTAAGCAGTAATCTGGCTGGTTGAAAAAAGCTGTTTCAATACGCGATGAGAATAATATAAAGCGAAGCCGTCCTGCGACGGCTTGACATAAGTAATTAACTAAATAAAAAGTAGGTGATGAATCGAAGAGATCTCCGCCTGCGCGGAGAACTATGAGAATAATACCAGCAATAGATATAATAGATGGAAAGTGCGTACGACTTTCACAAGGCGATTATAACCAGAAAACGGTTTATAATGAAGACCCACTAGAAGTTGCAAAAGAATTTGAAGCAAATGGAATAAAGCACTTGCATCTGGTTGATCTAGATGGAGCAAAAAGCAGCCACGTCGTGAACTGGAAAGTGCTGGAGCGCATCGCTGGACAGACTGGTTTGCATGTAGATTTTGGCGGTGGTGTGAAGACTGACGAAGATATTAAAGTTGTTTTTGAAAGTGGTGCAAAACAAGTTACCGGTGGTAGTATTGCTGTGAAGGATGCTGCAACCTTTGAAGGTTGGATTTCGACATATGGAACAGATAAGATTATCTTAGGAGCAGATGCTAAGGATGGAATAATCGCCACACATGGCTGGTTAGAAAGTAGCGAGTTAGAAGTGGTAGAATTCATCAAAGAGTGGAATAAAAAAGGAATTGAATATGTAATTTGTACCGATATTGCAAAAGACGGTATGCTTGCTGGAACTAGTAATGAGTTATATGAGCAGATTCTTGCGCTTAACAATCATCAAGATAGTGACCAGCAGATTCCGCATCAAGTGCGGAATGACAACCCAATAAAATTAATAGCCTCTGGTGGTGTTGCTGTGGTAGAAGATTTATATCGCTTGCGCGAAATGAATTGTGAAGGAGCCATAGTAGGAAAAGCTTTTTATGAAGGTAGAATTACATTTAAGCAATTAAGAGAATTTGTATAGTGAACGATTAACATATCAGCTTTTAGAGGCCAGCGATTTAAATGAACTGCATGAATTGAATTTAATACCTGAGGTTGATGAATTCAATACTATGGGAATACCTGACAGTATTCAAGTAACTAAAGATTTACTAAATGCAAAAATCAAAGATCATCAACAAGAAAATATTAGTAAACTCACCTACTCTATTCGTTTAAAAAATGGCAATGATTTTATAGGGATTTGCGGAATATTATTCGGTCAACCTAAATATAAGAAAGCAGAGTTATGGATGAAGTTTAATCCTAAATTCTGGAATCAAGGCTATGCCACAGAAGCGATAACTCGATTATTAAAATCTTGTTTTAAAGAACACCAACTTCATAGAGTTGAGGCTGGATGTGCTGTTGAAAATCATGCTTCAAAGAGAGTACTGGAAAAGTGTGGTTTTATAGTAGAAGGAATCCAGAGAAAGAACTTACCCTTAAAAACAGGATGGAGCGATAACTATGAGTTTGGCTTATTAGTAGAAGAATGGAACAAATAATTCCTGTGAAAACAGGAATCTGGCTAGATAATGAACTAGCTTTTAATGTAAACACAAACCGGTTCCGCTATGCAGCGGAATGACAAATAAACCAGTCGAAGGTGTTGGACTCATAGAGATCTCCGCCTGCGCAGAGAATTATGCTAAAAAAAAGAATAATACCATGCCTTGATATCAAGGATGGACGTACGGTAAAAGGAATCAACTTTGTTGGATTGCGAGATGCTGGTGATCCAGTAGAACTTGCAAAGCAATATGCTGAGCAAGGTGCTGACGAGTTGTGTTTTTTAGACATCACCGCAACGATAGAAAAACGTGACACTTTAGTACCATTAGTGCGTGAAATAGCTGACGTTTTAAACATACCATTTACAGTAGGTGGTGGAATTAACGACGTAGCTCTTGCCAAAGAAATTATCAAAGCTGGTGCTGATAAAATTGCTATCAATAGCGCTGCCGTAAAAAGACCAGAACTAATTAGTGAACTCGCTGCAGAGTTGGGAAGTCAGTGTGTGGTGGTTGCGGTGGATACCAAGCATTCCCACGAAAATGGGAATCTAGCTGATTCAAAAAACAATCCTAGCGAGTCAACACCATCAGATTTCCGCCTGCGCGGAAATAAAGTATTTGTAGCTGGTGGACGTGTCGAGACAGAACTAGAAACTATTTCTTGGTGTCAAGAAATTGAACGATTAGGTGCTGGAGAAATCTTGTTAACGAGTATGGATCACGATGGAACAAAGAATGGTTTTGCTCTAGAACTTACAGATGCCATATCTAGAAAATTAAGTATTCCTATTATTGCATCTGGTGGTGGTGGAACTAGTGCTCATTTTGAAGAACTATTTAAAGATACAGAAGCAAGTGCTGGACTTGCAGCAAGTATTTTCCATTTTGGAGAATTACCAGTTCCTGAGTTGAAAAAACAATTGGCTGCGGCTGGAGTTGATGTGAGAATTCCTGCGAACGTAGGAATCTAATTGGTTAGTGACTGGCATTACGATTAAAATTAAATATTTCCGCCTGCGCGGAAAATAAAAGCGAAGCCGTCCTGCGACGGCTTGACATTAAAAATGATTGCGGTGGGGAAATGAAGATTTCCGCCTTCGCGGAAATTATAGATATGAAACTAGACTGGAATAAAGGAGAAAACGGC
>CAZBCH010000258.1:0-2003 GCA_964490235.1 uncultured Flavobacteriaceae bacterium
AAAGCGATATCTAGAAATTAAAACAACCAACCATGTTCAAATTAAGAAATTTAAGCCTTGTAGGAATCCTGGCCATTGCCCTATTCACATCTTGCTCTGATGAACGAGTAGCGACAACACTCATTCCAGAAGACGCATTTATGGTAATGTCGTATGATATTGAGTCACTTGCAAAAAAAGGAAACTTAGAAGAAGTGAGTAATTTCTCCTCTTTTAAAAGCCTTGAGAATGAAGTGAAGAGTGAGAATCGTCAATTCTACAATATGCTGGACGATATTAAAGAAGATCCTTTAAGTACTGGAATTGATTTAAGAGATCCTATTTATATGTTTATGGTACCAGATGGTAGTAGTTTTTTTATGGGAATGACTATGCACGTTTGGGATGAAGAAGATTTTGCTGATTTTGCAAAAAAATTACTTGACATGGCAAAGATGAATGAGTACAGTGAAGAAAATAAAAATGGCTTTACTCATTATGCTGTTGCAAATAGAATGACTATCTCATTTAATAGCGATAAAGCACTTATACTTTTTAATGAAGGAATGAGAACAAGCAATAATTTAAATGCTCTTGCAGAAGAATTGACAACATTAGATGATAATGATACCATTTATGAATTAGACAGTTTTGATGATTTTATAAGTAATCAAAAAGACATCAACTTATTTTTCTCCTCTGATTATTTGGCTCAAATGCCTGATTTTAAAAGAGAAATGAGTTCTTTACCTTACCGTCTAGATGGCAACACGATTTCTGCCCATCTTAGTTTTGAAGATGACAAGGTGGATCTACAAGTACACATGGATTATAATGATGATATGGATGAGATGTATAGTCAAATGATAGTTAGTGATAAATCATTTGATGACAACATGTTAGACTACCTACCATCCAATAATATTGCAGCAGCCAGCGCTTCCATAAATTTACAAGCCTATCTAGATCTTATCTTAGAATCTTTTGAAAAAGAAGAACGACTCGCTAAGAATTTGAAAGCCGAAATGGAAAAAATGGACGTGGAAACGCTAATTAGCAAAATTGATGGCAACATAGCAATGACACTGACGAGTGTAGAGGATAAAAGCGTAGAAGTAAAAAACAGGTATTCTAGCAGAACTTATACTAGAAACAAAACATTACCGGAGTTTTCTATGATTATGGATATTAATGATAAAGAGTATCTTAAAAACTACCTAGTTTCCAAAACTGGTACTGCGATAGAGAATTATAAGGGCATCATGAAATTTGAAGTAGAGGATTTTTCCATTTATATCAGTATGAATGATACAAATGCTTTAGTAACTACAAATGAAAGTGATGCGTTAAATCATAAAGATGGTAAAAGTATCAACAACTCTTTAAAAGGAACTGAAATAGGTAGTAACATGGAGAACTATCCCTTTTATGCTAGCATGAAAATGAGCACAGATCAATTACCTGAAACAGCACGCAAAAACATGGGATCTAAAGTAGGTTCTAGTTTAGCTCGTTGGGATAATACTGTGGACAGAATGGAATACATTCTAAAGGGAAAAAATGACATGCAAATGAGTCTGTACATGAAAAATGACGATGATAACAGCCTTTTCCAAATATTAGAATTTGCTGAACAAAGTTATCGTGATCTCAATAACCGATAATCTCATGCTTGTAGAATTAAATAACTTTAAACCTGCTTATCTATCTGATAAGCAGGTTTCTTCTTCTCAAGTGTATCTCAAAGAAAAAATAGTTTTTGAAGAAAATAAAACTTACGTTATTGAAGCTGGCTCAGGTAAAGGAAAAAGCTCTTTACTCAATTTGATCTACGGCGTTCATAAAAAATATGAAGGATCATTAATCTACCATAACTTAAATCAAGAAAAAATAAGAACTGATCAAATATCTTACGTATTTCAAGATCTAAAGCTATTTGACGAGTTAAGTGCATTTGAAAATGTGTTGCTTAAAAATAAACTCACAAATCATAAATCTCTTGAAGAGATAACGAGCTTATTTAT
>CAZBCH010000259.1:0-1719 GCA_964490235.1 uncultured Flavobacteriaceae bacterium
ATTTGTATCTATTCGGCTGGGTAGATAATGAAACGCAAGAGGTTACTGGTATCAAATTGCCAGGTGGACTCTCATTTCTAGTACATCAAGATTTTGAAGAACCTATCACAGGTCTAAACGCTTTTCCTGAAAATGAACGACCTGGACAAGTAAATGCAGTATTCCAGTTTTATCATATCATGATTTCTATAGGCATGTTTCTTATAGGTCTCACGCTCTATGCAAGTTTTCTATGGTGGCGTGGCACCTTATTTGAGAAAAAATGGTTGCTTAAAATATTTGCATTCTCTGTGCTATTACCACAAATAGCAAATCAAGTAGGCTGGTTTGCGGCTGAGATGGGTAGGCAACCATGGATTGTCTATGGTCACTTAAGAACTGATGAAGGTTTCTCTCAAGAAGTTTCTTCTAATCAAATACTGTTTTCGCTCATCTTATTTCTAATAGTGTACGCGATCTTATTTTTACTCTTTATCTATTTTGTAAATAAAAAGATCAAGCACGGTCCTTATGATGAGGCACAAAATCCAAATGAATTTTTAAAATACGTTTAAAAGAATACTATGGAATATTTTTTAGGGATCGATTATCCCACACTTTGGTTTTTAGTAGTAGGCTTATTGTTTTCAGGTTATGCCATTTTAGAAGGCTTTGATTATGGTGCTGGTATGTGGCATTTATTTTTTAGAAAAGACTTAAGCAGGCGCATTGCCATCAATGCTATAGGTCCATTATGGGATGCAAATCAGGTATGGTTTATCATAGGTGCAGGTGCTTTATTTGCAGGTTTCCCAGTGATGTATGCGACCATGTTATCTGCAATGTATATTCCATTTATGCTGTTCTTAATGCTCCTTATATTAAGATCTTCGGCAATAAAGTTTAGAAATGCAGAAGAGATGCGATGGTGGCGTAAAACATGGGATATGGTTTATTTTCTTTCTAATTTACTGATATCCTTTTTACTAGGTGTAGTATTAGCTAATATTTTACAAGGAATTGAATTAGGTGAAAATTACAGTTATAAAGGTGATGTACTTCTTTCCTTTTTGAATCCTTATGCTATTTTAGTAGGACTAACAACTGTATCACTTTTCTTAACTCAAGGTGCCATCTTTTTACTTTTAAAAACAGAAGGCCGTCTATTTGATAGATTATCTTTTCTATTAAAAAGAGGAATGATATTTTTTATTTTAAGTTTTGCTGGGACTTCTTTATACACTTTAGTTTTTTTACCTGGTGTTACTGACAAGTTTAAAGAATATCCTGTTTCTTTTATCATACCAGTACTTGCTTTTCTTGCAGTGGCTAACATACCTAGATTAGTGTCCAAGAAAAAATATGGAGTCGCCTTAATTTTTTCTTCATTAACCATGGCTTTTCTATTAATGCTAGTTGCCGTGCAACTGTATCCCGTATTATTGCCATCTACCATTGATCCAGATTATAGTATAACTATATACAACGCAGCATCTTCTCAAAAATCATTGGGAATTATGCTCACGATTGTGCTCATAGGAGCACCACTTTTGACTGGTTACTTTTTATTCTTATATAAAACCTTTCATGGTAAAGTACAGCTAGATGACACAAGTTACTAGCCCTATGAGTTTATAATTCCGCTTTCGCGAAAGCGAGATAACCACCATCAAGTGTACTAAAACATATTAAATTGATAAACTTACAGGAAGTGTAACAAAGGTTACTTTGAACATGGAA
>CAZBCH010000260.1:0-7120 GCA_964490235.1 uncultured Flavobacteriaceae bacterium
ACTGGCTACCACCACCAGTAAGGACAACTCCAGCAATGAGTTGTTTTTTAGGTTCGTCGTGACCGTAATTTTTGATCTCAACAAAAACCGTCTCTAGAATTTCAATGACACGAGCGTGAATGATCTTACTTAAGTTTTTAAGAGTAATTTCTTTAGGCTCACGACCTCTTAAACCAGGAATGGAAACGATCTCATTTTCTTTATTTTCTCCTGGCCATGCACTACCAAACTTAGTCTTAAGTAACTCGGCTTGTTTTTCTATTATAGAGCAACCTTCTTTAATGTCTTGAGTTATGATATTACCACCTTGAGGTATTACAGCCGTATGACGTATAATACCATCTTTAAAGATGGCAAGATCTGTTGTTCCACCACCTATGTCTATAAGAGCAACACCAGCTTCTTTTTCTTCTTGACTCAAAACAGCATCTGCACTCGCTAGTGGTTCTAAGGTTATTTTTTTAAGGTCTAAATCGGCACTTTTTACACATCTGTAGATATTGCGTATTGAGGCTACCTGTCCTACAACCACGTGAAAATTTGCTTCAAGCCTACCACCATACATCCCAACAGGTTCTTTAACATCAGACTGTCCATCAATTTTATATTCCTGTGGAAGAACGTGGATAATTTCTTCTCCTGGAAGCATTACTAGTTTGAAAACCTGGTTGCATAGTTTTGCGATGTCATCTTGATTGATAACTACTTCACTATCGCCTCTTGTTATGTAATCACTGTGTTGTAAACTTCTTATATGTTGTCCTGCGATTCCTACAGTAACACCTTTTATTTTTATACCACTTACAGCCTCTGCCTGACTAACCGCTTGCTGTATCGAGGTAATGGTTTGAGTTATATTATTCACCACACCGCGATGTACTCCTAAACTTTTTGATCTCCCTACACCTAGAATCTCAAGTTTGCCGTATTCATTTTTACGACCTATCATAGCTACAATCTTTGTTGTACCTATATCCAGCCCTACTGCATATTCTTGTTGTTCCATTTTCCTACTTTTTAATTACTACTACTTGATTATCAAATCGCAAATCAATTACTTTAAGCTCATCTAATCGTTTATCCTTTTGCATCTTAGCAATAAACGCTTGATAATTAACCATTTTATGATCTAGCTTTTCAACTTTCCCTAGTTTAACTTTAAAATCAAACGCTCTTACAGACAAGGTTACTTCCTGATTTTCATCAAATTCTATTTGCGTAAAGGAAGCGTTCAACAATTGTTCACTACGTATACGATTTATTAATTTGAATGTTTGATCTTGCACTTTCTCATTAAATCCGTAAACCAATGGAACATTTACAGTATGTTCTTTTGACAACGGCATGATTAAATTATCTTGATCTAGATATCCATTTGTACGTCCCATAATCCTTGCAATAGGCTTTCTAGGTTGCACAACAGCTTTAAGCAATCCATCAAGAGAAACAGAAACCTCTGCATCTCTGATCATTGCGTTATCAACAAGTCGTAATTCACTCTTATTCAAATCTAAATTTTCTATGATCAGGTTCTTAACACTATCGTTATTTTGTATCAACAATTTATTAACGTTTTTTTCTGATATCAAAGGATCGCTATAATCTGTAAATGTGATGCTTACACCTGTTAAAGTTCTAGTCTTATATCTGTGTGATGCAAATGCGTATAAACCTATTACTAAAAGCAATACACACGCAAGTTTTATTAGGTTGATAAATCTATACATTTGTCCATTTTTGAGTTAATTTCTTAATCTCAACACCTATATCGCCTGCACCTAACATCAATACTATTCTTTGCCCCAATTCATTTATAAACTCTTCGAGATCTGCTTTTTCTACCACTGTACAAATTTCTGGAGCGTTTTCTAAAGCATTTATTTTCTTACATAATGCTGCGGCATTAATTCCTTCTACAGGTAATTCTCTTGCAGGATAAATATCAAGTAGCCCTATTTTATCAAATTTTGCTAGAGCTTGTGCAAACTCATTCATAAAATCCTTAGTTCTAGAAAACAAATGCGGCTGAAATATGATCAGTTTTTCTTCTTCAGGATACATTTCTGTTACCGCTTGATAAACCGCTTCTATCTCTGTAGGGTGATGCGCATAATCATCTATTACAACGCGTTCTTCAGTATCAATTCTATAGGTAAACCTGCGCTCGACACCGGGAAATGATGCCAGAGCTAATTTTAATTTTTCGGGATTTGCGCCATATTCTAAAGCGACTGCCATAGCAAGAACAGCATTACTGAGATTGTGTCTACCTGGTAATTTTAAAAAGCAATTATTAATTACACCATCTGGTGTTTTTAAATCAAAATGATATGCACCGTCTACAATTACTTCATTCACGACTACATAATCTCCAGATTGTAAACCAACTTTGGTTCCGTTAAGGTCTAATTTTTCATTTACTATTAGCTTTTTGCCTACAAGCAAACGTGCAAAATCATGAAAAGTTTTTTCAAATGTCGCTACATCGCCATAGATATCAAGATGATCTGCATCCATAGCTGTAATTCCAGCAATATCTGGATCTAACTGCATGAACGAGCGATCAAATTCATCAGCCTCTACAACCATGACATCTGTTCCAGAACATAAATAGTTGGTTTGATATTCTTCTAAGATTCCACCCAAAAAAGCAGTCACTTTCACATCACTTTTATAGAGCAAATGAGCTAAAATAGCACTCGTCGTAGTTTTTCCATGCGTTCCTGCAATAGCAAGACAAGTCATCGTTCTAGATATCTGACCTAGAAGTTGAGCACGTTTGATGGTTGTGATTCCGCTTTCGCGAAAGCGTACTAATTCTCCAAAATCTATTGGTACTGCTGGTGTATATATGACCTGCGAGACAAGCGGATTTTTAAAAGTTGCAGCAATTTTATCGAAATCATCTGTGTAATGAATATCTATACCTTCTTCTTCTAACTTGACCGTTAAAGATGTTACCACACGATCATATCCTGCTACCTGCTTTCCTTGCTCTTTCAAATAACGGGCAAGAGCGCTCATACCGATACCGCCAATACCAATAAAATAAAAATGCGTTATGTGCTGCAGTTCTTTCATTTAAGTAGCTGTTCTATCTGGTTAACTATTTCATTGGTAGCTTCAGGCAACGCTAATTTTTTTATACCTGATGACAGCTTATTCTGTAAATTTATATCAGAGATGAGTCCATTCCAGATGGTGATAAAGTTTTGATCTAGATATTGCTCTTTAATCATTAATGCAGCGTTTTTTTCTACGACTGCAAGAGCATTTTTAGTCTGATGATCTTCTGCCACATGTGGTGACGGAATAAAAATTACAGGTTTGCCCACTATACTTAACTCTGATATAGAGCCAGCACCAGCACGAGATATAATAAAGTCAGATGCCGCGTAGGCGAGATCCATTCTATCGATAAATTTATATACGCTCAAATCATGATTTGCTTGATTTTTGTACTCATCATAATAAATTTTACCGCACTGCCATATGATTTGCACTTCTTCCATTAAGTGCTCTTTGTAAGTATGGATCAATTTATTGATACGTCTTGAACCTAAAGAGCCTCCTAGAACTAGCAGCACTTTCTTATCAGGATCAAGGTTGAAGTACTCTTGAGCTTCTTCTCTTAAATTAGAAATATCTAAAAGATCTTGACGAACTGGATTACCTGTTAAAACGATTTTCTCTTTTGGAAAAAAACGATCTAGACCTGTACTTGCTACACAAATTTTATCAACCTTCTTGCTAAGGAGTTTATTTGTAATTCCAGGATAGGAATTTTGTTCTTGAATTAATGTGGGAACATTCATTTTATTTGCCATAAAAAGTAACGGTCCACTAGCAAATCCTCCTGTTCCTATAGCCATATCTGGCTTGAAGTTTTTAATTATTTTGCGAGAATCAGCTAAGCTCTTAATGACTTTAAAAGGAAACGCTAGATTTTTTAAAGACAGACTTCTTTGTATACCACTTATCCACAATCCTTTAATGGTGTATCCAGCGGCTGGAACTTTCTCCATTTCCATGCGATCGCTTGCTCCTACAAAAAGAATGTCACAATCAGGCCATCTTCTCTTGCATTCATTTGCAATAGATATGGCTGGATAAATGTGACCACCAGTTCCTCCACCTGATATGATAATTTTATATGGCTTCACTGAGTACGTCTAAAGGGTTCATTTCTTCTTCTTTTATTTTCTCTTGTACTTTTTCTTCATCTCTTTTTGCACTTACACTAAGAACGATACCTATTGACATACAAGTCATTAATATAGAAGTACCACCACTACTTATAAGTGGCAAGGTCTGACCTGTTACCGGAATTAAATTTACGGCTACCGCCATGTTTGTGAGCGCTTGAAAAATGATAGGAAAGCCTACTCCTATGACAAGTAACTGTCCAAAGACAGTACCAGCTTTAGTGGAAATGATAATAAGTCTAAATAGGAAAAACAGGTACAACGCCAAAATTGTTAAACCACCTATTAAACCAAATTCTTCTAAAATTATAGCAAAAATAAAATCACTTGATGACTGTGGTAAAACATGTTTAGTAACACTTTTACCTGGCCCAACGCCAAAAGGATAACCATTTGCAATGGCTGTTTTTGCTCTTTCTACTTGATAATTTGTATCAGCATCTCCTTCACCTCCAAAGGTTTCAATACGCGACACCCATGTATCTACACGGTTAGGGAAAACGCCTGGAAAGGCTTTAGCCGTTAAAACAAAAAGAGTCATTGCTAATAAACCTATTCCTATAATGCTCATTAAATATTTTAATGGATATCCACCTACAAAACAGGTCAATAATACCATAGTAAAAATGAGCACCGCAGTCGATAAATTAAAAGGTACAATAAGAACAAGTATGACTCCTACAGGTAACCACAGAGGTAATAATGACTGCTTAAAAGTCACCTCTTTATCTTTTATAGAGGCAAGGTATTTTGCCACGTAGGCCATTAATACTACAAAAGCAAAAGTGCTGGTCTGGAATTTCATTCCTATTACTGGAACCGTCATCCACCTGCTTGCACTAGCACCACCCATAACAGTGCCTTGCATAGCGGTATAAATAAGTAAAATAACCACCACCGGAATAAGCAATACGCTTAATCCTCTAAAATAACGGTACGGTATTTTATGAACTGCATATAGCAATCCCAAACCAATGATTATATGACCAAAATGCTTGACTAAATACTTGGTGGTATTACCAGTTCCTTGACCTATATAAGCAAGATTTGCGCTCGCACTATAAACAGGCAAGAAGGAAAACACCAGTAAAATAATTACAAGCGCCCATAAAAAGGAATCACCAGATATGTAGTTTTTAATCTTCAAATTACAATCCTCTTACTGCATTTTTAAACTGTCGGCCTCTGTCCTCATAATTTTTAAATAAATCAAAACTGGCACATGCTGGGCTTAATAACACATTATCTCCAGCAGTTGCTAGTTTGTAGGCAACTCTTACAGCATCTTCCATATTACTAGTTTCTACCATTTGCTCCACACAGTTTCCAAAAGCCTCTACAATTTTTGAATTATCTGTTCCTAGGCAAACGATCGCTTTGACCTTACGGTTAACAAGACTATATAACTCTTTGTAATTATTTCCTTTATCAACGCCACCTACTATCCATACAGTAGGTTGTTCCATACTATCTAATGCATAGTAAGTTGCATTTACATTAGTAGCTTTAGAATCATTGATATATTGAACCTTATTTATTTTAAGTACATTTTCTAGACGGTGCTCCACACCTTCAAAGGATGTAAGACTTTGTCTAATAGTTTCTTTTCTTATTTGCAAAAGTTTTGCAGTAGTAGAAGCTGCCATTGCATTTGCAGTGTTGTGCTTTCCTTTAATCGGTAATTGCTCTGTAGGCATAGTAAATATAGAATTATGGGTGTTAATGTGAATTTTGTTATTAAGTAAATAGGCACCGGTTTCTTGTTCCTTTTCCATCGAAAAAGGGATGAGCTGTGCCTTAATGTTTGAATTTTTAATAGCGTTTGTAATAGCTATATCGTCTGTATTGTAAATAAGAAAATCATTCTCATCTTGATTCATTGTTATGCGCATTTTACTAGCTACATAATTTTCAAACTTATAATCATATCGATCTAAATGATCTGGTGTTATGTTTAATAGAACAGCGATGTGTGGCTTGAAAGTGGTGATTCCATCTAATTGAAAACTACTTACCTCAAGCAATCTATATGTAGATTTTCCCTCATAAACTTGCTGTGCAAAACTCTTCCCGATATTGCCGCCGGTTGTATGCTCTACATTTGCAACATTAAGTATGTGATCTATAAGGCTCGTAACCGTAGTTTTACCATTTGCTCCTGTTACTGCAATGATTTTCTCATCGGTAAATCGTGTCGCAAACTCAATTTCAGAAATAACCTCAATTCCTTTTGCTTTAGCCTGAATTATAAGAGGAGCATTATCTGGTATCCCAGGACTTTTTACAATAAGGTTTGCAGCTAAAATCTTGTTTTTAGAATGTCTCTCTGACTCATAAGAGATAGATTGTTCTTGTAACGCTTTCGCGAAAGCGGAACCTAAAACTCCACCATCGCTTAGAAAAACATCGTAACCTTTTTGCGCACCTAGTAAAGCTGCGCCTACTCCACTTATTCCGCCGCCTAAAATCACCAGCTTATTTTGATCAGTATGTTGTATATCTACTGTCATCACCTTACTTTAAGAGTTACAACACTGATAATAGCTAGAAGAATCCCTACAATCCAAAATCGAACAACAATCTTACTCTCGTGTATTCCTAATTTTTGATAATGGTGATGTAAAGGTGACATGAGAAAAATTCTACGTCCTTCACCATGTTTCTTTTTAGTGTATTTGAACCAGCTTACCTGCATCATTACAGATAAATTCTCCATCAAAAACACACCACATAAAATAGGAATAAGCAATTCTTTTCTAGTTGCAATAGCCAGCACCGCAATAATCCCACCTATTGTTAAACTACCTGTATCACCCATAAATACTTGGGCAGGAAAGGTGTTATACCAAAGAAATCCTACGAGCGCACCAGCAAAAGCTGTAATAAAAACCACCATCTCTCCAGAATTAGGGATG
>CAZBCH010000261.1:0-3812 GCA_964490235.1 uncultured Flavobacteriaceae bacterium
TTATCTCGCTTTCGCGAAAGCGGAATTAACATTTAATGACAATATACTTTTCCAATAACTGTTAACAACCATGTTGAGAAAGTCAAGCTACTTCATCATAGGAAATTATTAAATCTGCTTATTTTTAAAAAAAGCTATAAAATGAATACACGAGATGAATATCTAGTGGCATTAAGACCTTCTTTACCTAATGCCAAGGTCACGTCAAATATGAGTGATGAAGAACGCTTTCAAAATGAAACTTTGAGGCCTGTGGTAAAACTTCAAAATGATTTACTAATTGCTATGTTCAGAAATTATATTCATAAACATAAGAATGTTTTTTATGGTCTTACCGCGCATAAACGAGTTGATTATATAGAAAATGCAGTGAACCGAGATCAGAAGTTTAGAAACTCGTTAAAAGGAATGATTATGGGGCTTTTTACTATTGAAGAATATGAACGTTATATTACAAATTCTAGTGCTTTAAATAAACGTATGATGAATCTAGTAAGGGAGCGATTGATAAGTAATATTTTATTATTTGAAAAACCTAGTGTACGATTATAAAATTGGTTCACCATTCAAATCTGTAGTAAGTATATCAGTCATTAAATCTAGAAATGGCCTAGCTTTTTTAAACGCATGTTCAATATCTTTAGAAAAAGTACTTTCTAAAATTTCTTTATCAGAGAATGATTTTAAGAAGAAAAAGGATTTAAACCTTATAAGATCAATGTCCTTATGATTTTTATCAAAGTTTCTAGGTGCAGTTTTCAGCTGTTCTCCTTGTAATTCTCCCCAATATTTTTTGAAATCTTCATCTTTTATGATGTTTCTAAACTCTGTGGCATCTAATTCAAATTCTTTTCTTATTCTAAGTAAATCATCTTTTTCTGGTGCAAAAAAACCTACACCTATGATAGTTTCATTAGGTTTAATTCTCAAATAATAACTACCTCGTCTATTTTTACCAGAACGCATCCAATTAGCACTTCTATGGACTTTAAATGGTGTTTTATCTGCAGAAAATCTAATATCTCGATAGATGCGATAGGTTTTTACCTTTTCTATTACATCATGCTCGTTAAGATCTGACATTATCTGAGTAGCAAATTCCTTGAATTGTGCATCTAGCTTTTTGAATTCGCTTTTATTCTTTTCAAACCAATCTCTATTATTATTTACGCTTAAATTTTTTAAAAACTCTAATAACTCAGGTTGTATCATAAAAAATGCCTTTGATTTCTCAAAGGCAATTTATGTTTAAAATAAATCAAATTATTATTTAATGATAAGTTTTTTAGTAGTGGAAGAAGACCCATCACCTATTCGTACCAAATAAATGCCGTCTTTAAATATTGAAGTATCAATTTGTTTTGTCAAAGAACCATTTGGCGTATATAATTCATTGAAAACTCTTTTACCTAGAACATCATAGATAGCAATTGTAATATCTTTACTCAACATTGCTTCATTAAATGCTATATTAACAAAATCATTAGCTGGATTCGGATATAATTCAAACGTTTGTAAATTCAAAGTATCATTTGATAATGTAACATTATCAGCACCTGATATAATCAATGAGTAATCTTGAGAGCCATTTAATAATGTACCTTTATGTGATATGGAAATAGTATAATTTCCTAACGGTTGATCGATTTCTATTTTCTCAAAATTATCAACAGAATTAACTCCTGTGGTAGCTGCCGTAGTCGGAAAATTAGGATCTAACTTCCAAGGTAAAAATGAAACACCATTTTGATCGGTTACGACGATGTCTAAATCATTTACAAGCATAGGTGTTCTATCATCATTAACTCCTGCAGAAGGAAGATTCGCATCTGAAACGGCAGGATCGGTCCAAGATATCGAGATGGTTAATTTATTGGAAAATAAAATAGAACCATTTGCAGAAATTGATTTAGAATAGGTTGAACCTTGATTCAGTGTTAATTCAGAAATTAAAGACTCAGTTCCATCTTGTTCTATGATATGTGCTGCTTCCTCGGTATTCATAAGTCCCCAACCAAAACGATAATCTGGGCCAGGAAATGAACCAGCTTCATAAGCAGAATGTAAGATAAGACCTTTTAAAGAAGCTGCCTTCATATAATTGTTTTTCAAGGAGTTATAGAACTGTTGTAAGATGATCGCTCCACCAGCTACCGCAGGAGAAGACATTGAAGTTCCACTCCTATTTACGTATTGTGTGTCTGATACATCACTAGTACTAAACATTGCTACACCTTTTGTGCTAATATCTGGTTTCACACGACCATCGTCTGTAGGACCCCAACTGCTAAATCTAGACATCCCAACACTGGATGGCCCTGTATAGTTTGCAACACCGATAGTTGCTCCTACAACTAGATTATTTTTGGCATTTGATCTAGATGTAAGTAGATCATAACCTCCTTCTGCGGTATTTACACCATCTGTTCGGGAATTGCCAGCTGAGGATACAATCAAATAAAATGGATATGTATAAGCTACTTGATCCCAAGCTTGTGCACCTAAATCATATTTCCCTAAACTTTCAATTGAAACTCTATCGGCAGGTATCCCATAACTATGATTAGAAACTAACAAACCTCGACTTGCAGCCCTTGACATTTCTACCTCATCTTCTACTTCGGACATCGATTGTTGAAATTTAAAATATTCCATAGTAACTTGAGGAGCAATTCCTTTTGCAGTAATATCTCCTATACCATTAGAACCTATGGTTCCAGCTACATGAGTTGCATGTCCATTAATTTGATTTAAAAATTCTCCTTCTACGGTTCTTCCCACATAAGAAAGATGTGTATCTCTTAATTTACCACCATCCCAAACCCCAACAGTCATTCCTTGCCCTTCCATGTTTACTCCAAAAAAGCCACCGGTTTGTAGTTCTCTAGCGCCTTGCATTTGAGCAGCCTCTTCATTCATCGTACTTACATAGTTAGGCTCTCCATTTAAGCTTACTCCAATAAGATAAGCTGTCGTTCCATCTTTAGTAGTTATGGTCTCCGGCCAGTTATTAATAGATTGAAATTTTTCAAATCGCTGCTTATTATTTTTCTTTAAAACATCTAAGTAAGTCTCTAGTGCTTGAATTTTTTCCTCATCATAACTATCAATAATTTTTTTCCGTTCTGCGGCCGTTTGAGCACTAGCTTGTATAGCGATCGAAATAATCACTATAATCGAAAAAAGAATTTTTAATTTATTCATAATAATATATTTATAAAAAGACATAATTGTTGATAAATATGTTGCTATACTTATCATTAAACAAATATCTTTGTCAAGTTAAAATAAAGCAGCAATATAAATCATATAGCTTATTTTTTTTCTCTTTTTCTATTAATTACCGTAATTAATAGAAATTAAATCACAAATCAATAACAGACAGATGAAATTTATAGTATCTAGTTCTTACTTACAAAAACACTTACAATTATTAGGTGGAGTCATAAATAATAACAATACCTTACCAATTTTAGATAATTTCTTACTTGAATTAACTGGTAATGAGCTTAAAGTCTCTGCCAGTGATATGGAAACAACCATTGTAAGTAAATTAGATGTTGAAAGTGAAGATGACGGAAGTATAGCCTTACCTGCAAAACTATTATTAGATACCCTTAAAACTTTCCCTGAACAACCGCTTACTTTTCACAGCGTTGATAATATGATGACTGTAAGTCACGATAAAGGAAAGTCTGAAATAGCTTGTGCTGCCGCTGAAGAATTTCCTAAGGCGGTATCGATAACTGATCCAAGTAGTACTTCTATTATGGGAGATACCTTGGCTACAGCTATAAACAAGACTATTTTTG
>CAZBCH010000262.1:0-5329 GCA_964490235.1 uncultured Flavobacteriaceae bacterium
AAACCATACAGTGAGCAAACCGCGGTTGTAATTGATGAAGAAATCTCTAAGATCATTGAAGAACAATACCAGCGTGCAATTAAGATTCTCACAGAGAATAAAGATAAACTCACTGAACTGGCAGAAATTCTTCTTGAGAAAGAAGTTATTTTTAAAGATGATCTAGAGAAAATTTTTGGAAAAAGAACCTTTGTTAAAGAAGAAGCCGTAGCCTTAAAATCTTCTAACAGACCTTCATTAAATGGTAGTGTAGCGGCCGATGAGGAAGAATAGTTTGCTTGCATTAATTTAAGTAACTATATTTACCTCAACCCTAAAATCAAGGCTAGCAAAAGGCAATGAGTATATTTAAAAAACTATTTGGAAAATCTTCTGATTCAGAACCTGTTAAAGGGTCTAATAAGGAGCGCTCTAAATATATGCCAGATGAAAAGCCTCCATTGGACGAAGAGTTTATTCATAATTTTCAGCATCAAGGAGGCAGATTTCTTTATGCAATAGACGAAAAAGAGATAAAACAACATTTTGAAGATATTCTTGTAGAACACGATTACTTTGAAAAAAGTGTTTTGTGTTTTGATGAGCAACTTATAGATAGATTTGATGGATTTAATTTAGAATTCAGTTCTTCAAAATTAAATTCAGATTTTTTCTTAGGTACGTGTGAATATGTAATTGCAAATAATGGTGCCATTCTTTTCTCTTCTCGTCAAGTTAAAGAAACTAAACCTGCTGATTTGCCTGATACATATGTTATTCTAGCCAGCACTAGTCAGATAGTAGAATCCATAGGTGAAGGCCTTAGAGGTATAAAGCATCAAAGTAAAGGACATATACCTACTAATATTACTACATTAAAGAATTTCAGAGAGACCGAACCTAAGCAAGAAAAAGACTTGATGAATTATGGCGCTCCTAATAAACGATTATACTTACTACTTTTAGAAGATTTATAACATGAGAGAATTGATAACTCGTTCCATATCTGGAATCGTTTACGTATCTCTTGTGGTATTAAGCGCTTTGTATTCTAGAGATGTTTTTATATTATTATTTTGTGTCTTTGCATTCATATGTCTATTAGAATTGATGCCTATGATCAGGCTCAGGCAATGGTTGATATACCCTATTTTACCTATAGCCTACTATTTCATTGTATGGCAAGGTGTATCCATGGAATATATTTATGCTTTATTAATAGCTACATTGCTAGTTAATATTTATTTGATTAGGGATCTTGTATTAGTAGATCGTATAGCTTTGTTCAATACAAAGAAGCATGTCATAGCGTTACTCTATTTAATAGGAAGCAGCTTATTTCTAGCCCTAATTCCAGATGTTGTACTTCACTTAGATTTAGTTACACCTAATTATCAACCAGAATTGCTAATTGGTATCTTTGCTATTATATGGACTAATGATAGTTTTGCTTATTTATTTGGTAAAAATTTTGGTAAGCATAAACTAATGAAACGTATTTCTCCTAAGAAAACAATTGAAGGTTTTATAGGCGGTCTAGTGATGGCAATAGCTGCAGGTGCAGGACTTTACTTCTACCTAAAATCCATCGGTATTATAAATTATACCGTTTGGAACTGGATGACAATCGCGTTAGTGGTTGCGTTTTTTGGAACCTTAGGTGACTTAATACAAAGTAAAATAAAAAGACAAGCAGCTGTTAAGGACAGCGGCAGTATCATGCCTGGTCATGGAGGTATTTTTGATCGCATGGACAGTATTATATTTGCAGCACCATTTGCATATGCCACTTTTTTAATAATTAATTATGTTTCATAAAGAAGGAAATACATCCATTTTAATTGCATTTATCTTGACGGTGATACTGATGAGTGTTATCTGGCTCGTACCTATGCCGTATTGGTCTCAAATAAGCCTGTCGGTTCTTGTTATAACTTTTCTTTTTATCATACTTCAATTTTTTAGAAATCCTAAAAGAACCACTGTACTTAATGATGCGACGGTAGTTTCACCAGTAGATGGTAAAGTTGTTGTTATTGAAAAGGTCACAGAAAATGAGTATTTTAAAGGTGAACGTTTAATGATATCTGTATTTATGTCTCCTATTAATGTACATGTTACAAGATATCCTATAACCGGTACCGTATCTTATAGCAAATATCACCCTGGAAAATACTTAGTTGCTTGGCATCCTAAAGCTAGCGAAGAGAATGAAAGAACCACAGTAGTAATAGACCATAAGAATAAAAAACAAGTCATGTACAGACAGATTGCTGGCGCTTTGGCAAAGCGTATAGTCAACTATGCCATAGAAAATGAAGCAATAGTACAAGGAAATGACAGTGGTTTTATTAAATTTGGTAGTCGTGTAGACGTGTACTTACCTGTAGACACGCCTGTTAACGTAAAATTAAATCAAAAAGTTAAGGGAGGAGAATCGATTCTTGCCACTTTCTAGATGACCGAAAAAGAGTTAGATAAAGAGTTTAATGCCGCTTTCGCGAAAGCGTCTTCTGAAGAACAATCTCTGGTTCCACCAGACTTGCAACTTCACCTTTATGCTTATTACAAACGGGCTATTGATGAGCCTTATGTGAGTAATAGAAGCTTTGAGTCTAATGATTTAAGAAATGCTTTTAAGATGAACGCACTTATTCAGGTACAAGCAATATCTAAAAAAGAAGCAAAGAAAAGATATATTGAAATCATTGAAAAGCTTTACCCAAAACCGTGGTGAGTTATTAAAGTAGCGATTAAAAATTTAAAAGCCTTAAAAGAAATCTTTTAAGGCTTTTAAATGTAAGATAATTTCTAATCTTTCTTTCTAAGAATATAAATCGCTAGGGCCGTTAAACATAATACAGCAGCACCTAAAACGATTACGATAGTGACAAATGGATTCATGATTATTCTCTTTTATTCAGTATGTATTTCATATACTTAATTGCACCTATGACCAGCACCACTACTACAATTGCAGAGGAAACTAGAAAGATAAGCGCAGTAGTATCTATAGTATTCATATAAGAACTACTTCAAAGCTTTGATACTAGCCTCAATCGTATCAATTTTTGCAAGAGCATCAGCCTCTTTTTTCTTTTCTACAGCAACAACTGCATCTGGTGCATTGCTTACAAAACGATCATTACCTAATTTTTTTTGCACACCCATTAAAAAACCTTTTGCTCTCTTGAGCTCTGAATTAAGCTTTTCTAATTCGGCAGCAATATCTATATTTCCTTCTAGAGGTATGAAATACTCATTAGACTTTACGCGATAACTAGCAGCGCCGGCTAGCTGCTCCGTAACAACTTCTACTGTAGAAACATTACCCATTTTTTGAATCAATGAATTATATGCTACATCGAGGTTTTCATTATTAATAGTTTTTAATTCAATTTGATTCTTAAAAGCAATTTGTTTTTCCTTACGTACCGTTCTTATACCAGCTATTACATCTTGAACTAACTCAAAATCTGCTAAGAGAGCATGATCTACCTCACCACCTTTAGGCCAGGTATTGATACACAATGCATCTTTAGGATCACGATCTACAATCGCTTGCCATAATTCTTCAGAAATAAAAGGTGTAAATGGATGTATTAATCTTAAATTATCTTCAAATAGCTCTATAACCTGAGCAATAGTTTTGGGATCAATGGGTTGTTGATACTCTGGTTTTACTACTTCTAATAACCAACCACAAAAATCATCGTAAATCAATTTATATGATGACATCAGTACATCACTGATTCTATATTTAGAATAATGATCCTCTATTTCTTCAAGCACCTTATTAAATCTACTTTTATACCACGCAATTCCTTGAGCTGCATGTAAAGGTTGATCTAAAGATTTATCTACCTCCCAATTATCTATTAAACCAGTATAAGCACTATAAATTTTATTTACAAAACCTTTTCCTTGTTGACATAGTTTTTCATCAAACATGATGTCATTTCCAGCTGCTGCACTTAAAAGTAAACCTACTCTTACACCATCTGCACCGTATTCATCTATAAGTTTTAATGCATCTGGTGAATTACCTAAAGACTTAGACATTTTGCGTCTTTGTTTATCCCTTACTAAACCTGTAAGGTAAACTTTATCAAATGGTTTCTCATCTCTTAATTCATAACCAGCAACAATCATACGGGCCACCCAAAAGAATAAAATATCTGGTCCAGTTACTAAATCTCTAGTAGGATAGTAATAATTGATCTCCTCATTTTCTGGCTCTAAAACGCCGTTAAAAACACTTATAGGCCATAACCAACTCGAGAACCACGTATCTAAAACATCATTTTCCTGACGTAAATCTTCTGGTTGTAAATTGTCGTTATTAGTTCGCTTTCGCGAAAGCGTAACAGCCTCTTCTAAATTACTCGCAACCACAAAATCTTCTTTTCCATCACCAAAGTAATAAGCTGGGATGCGCTGTCCCCACATCAACTGTCGTGATATGTTCCAATCACGCACATTTTCCATCCAGTGGAAGTAAGTGCTTTTAAATTTAGGTGGTAAAAGCTCTACAATATCATTTTTAACCGCGTCAATGGCTGGTTTTGCAAGCTCTTCCATTTTCAAGAACCATTGATCTGATAATCGAGGCTCGATTACAGCTTTAGTTCGTTCACTAGTTCCTACCTTATGAACATGATCTTCTTTCTTTATTAAAAACCCTTTTTCTTCAAGCTCCTTAGAAATCTCTTTACGCACTACAAATCGATCTTTACCGACATAATAAAGACCAAAACTATTTAAGGTCGCATCTTCATTAAAAATATCAATAACTTCAAGATTGTGCGTCTCTCCTATTTTCTTATCGTTTTCATCATGTGCTGGAGTGATTTTTAAAGCTCCTGTACCAAATTCCATGTCCACATACTCATCTGCAATAACAGGAATCTCTCTATTTACAATAGGTACAATTACTGTCTTACCCACTAATGAGGTATATCGCTCGTCTTCTGGATGCACACATATTGCAGTGTCCCCTAAAATAGTCTCTGGACGAGTTGTTGCAATACTTACATAGTCATCGCTTCCTTTAATTTGATATTTGAGATGGTATAAATGACCGTTGCGTTCCTCATAAATTACCTCTTCATCACTTAATGTCGTTTTTGCCTCAGGATCCCAATTCACCATACGGTAACCTCGATAAATTAAACCTTTATTGAATAAATCAATAAACACTTTAATGACAGATGCAGACATATCGTCATCTAAGGTAAACTTTGTTCTAGACCAGTCGCAACTAGCTCCTAATTTCTTTAATTGCTCTAGAATGATTCCTCCATATTCATCTGTCCAATCCCAAGCATGCTTTAAAAATTCCTCTCTTGTG
>CAZBCH010000263.1:0-14168 GCA_964490235.1 uncultured Flavobacteriaceae bacterium
GCAGCTTCTTGATTGAGGCGGCGAGACATCTCGGCATCATCAGAATTAAAAGCTACTACAACGCCTTGAGAGTGCATGATTGCACCATTATACGGAATTGCATCATTTACCTCATATTTATAAGCCCACCAGTCACTAAATGTCGAACCACCTACGCCATGTTCAGCCATTTTATCTGCTACTTTGTAACCTTCTAAAATGTGAGTAAATGTATTGATACGGAAACCATGCTTTTCGGCAACTTTCATCAACATGTTGATTTCACTCTGTACATAGGAGTGACAAGAAACAAAACGCTCGCTTTCTAGAATTTCTAGAAGAACTTCCATTTCTTCATCATATCTAAAATCACTTTTGCCTTTTGAGTTTGCATATTCTCTGGCTCTTGAAAAATAGTCTTCAAAAACTTGTTCTACACCCATACGAGTTTGAGGAAAACGCACACCAAATTGATAACGAGACTGTTTTACGTTTTCACCTAAGGCAAATTTGATAAACTTCGGCGAGTTGTCATAAATCATCTCATCTGCCTTATAGCCCCATTTTAATTTAATGATCGCACTGCGTCCACCTATAGGGTTTGCACTACCATGTAGTAATTGCGAAGTTGTAACTCCACCTGCAAGGTCTCTGTAAATATTGATATCTTCATGATCAACAACGTCTTCTATAGTCACCTCGGCAGTAGAATTATGACCAGCTTCATTTACTCCATTGTCTATAGCGATATGTGAATGTTCATCTATAATTCCAGATGTCAAATGTTTACCAGTAGCATCTATAACTCTAGCATTTCCAGCATTTAAGTTTTTACCAATTTTTGAAATTTTACCGTCTTTTACTAATACGTCTGTGCTTTCAAGGATTCCTTCTTTTTCATTAGTCCACACGGTTGCATTGCGATATAAAATAGTTTCTTCTTGAGGCTTTGAAATACTACCATAACCTATGTTAGGAAAGGTCATAGTCCCCATATCTGTTACCACAGATGTATCTTCATCATCATCTTTATCATCAGATTTTGTAGAGTCCTTTTGATTAGATTTTGTGGCTATAAATGGGACTTCATTACCATTTGATAAATAGGCTGTTCCTGATAGCTTATCATTTGTAGAAGTAGCCAGAAAACGAGTATATGCTTTTTCTTCTGCATCTTTTTGAGTGGTTACAATATTAATCCAGTCACCGTCATAAGTAATCTTTGATCCTAATGTAGTGCTATCAATTTTAACAGTTACCTTTTTACCTTTTCCTTTAATGGCAATATCGTAAGAGGTACCATTAATAGTAGTAACATAGTCACCATCGATATTTTTAGTGGTTCTATCTTTTAAAACATGTTTAGACCCTTTTACCCAATTCTCATATATAACAGTGTCATCTTCAAATAGTTTATCTGATGTCATTATGAAGTTAGCCAGCTTTCCTTTTTCCAAGGTTCCCACTATATTACTTACTTTCAAAATACTAGCTGGTGTTGTAGTTAAAGCAGCGAGTGCTTGATCTTCAGTAAGACCATATTCCATCGCTCTTTTAAGGTTTTTCATCAATTCAGATGGTGATTTTAAATCTTTAGTCGTAACAGCGTAAGTAATACCAGCTTTAGAAAGCATCATTAAATTCCCTGGAGCTTGTTTCCATTCTCTCATGTCTCCTAAATTGACAAACCATTCTAGATTGGGATTAGAAACATCATAGGCATCGGGAAAATTAATAGGAACTATAAGTGATGCGTTAGTTGCTTTAATATCATCAATCATTTCATAAGCGTCCTTGCCACCTACTATTACAAATTGTTTACCTACACGATCACCTAATTTATCAACTCTCAAAACATTTTTCTTATCACCAGCTTCAAAAATTTGAACTAAATTTTTCTTAGCATTTAAAGCTTCTAGTGAAAGGTCTTTAGTTTTAGAATGTCCATTTGCATACCAGTCTGCATCAAAGTGTGTCTGGCGCAATAAGGCCAGTGTGCCCATTAATGAAGTAGGGTAGGACTGTCTAGACTGACGACTTTTTGAAAGAGAGAAGAAATTACCACTTTCTTGTTTAAGTATACGATCTGCATTTGTACCTTCATTATCTAGGGCAATTAACATTCCATTACCTCGAGCGATTCCGTCATGTAAATGTGTTTGTACAGTTCCAAAACCAGCGTCAATGAATTTTTGCGCTTCTTTTTCGTCATACTCATAAAAATTCATAGCACTTTGCTCTGCTCTTATATGATCATTCCAGTAATAACCTTTGCGGCCTTCGTCATACTGAGCAACACTACTACCAGAAGCTCTAGGTGGTGTTTTCATAGCAACGTCACCGTAAGATTCTATGAACGATGGATAGATATAATTACCATCAGCGTCTTCTACAACTGCATTTTTAGGAATTGTTATATTGTTACCTATGGCTTCTATTTTACCATTTTTGATTATTATGACACCGTTGGTAATCATTTTTCCTGGACTCGTAACAATATTGGCATTTTTTATGACGCGAGTAATATTACTTACTGCGCTTATGTCATCATTGTTAGGAAAATACTCTTGTGCCTGCAAGGAAAAGCAAGCCAAAAGCATGAGAGAGAGTATTCTTTTCATTTAATAAAATTTAGACCTTAAATATAGCCAAATCCGAAAGGAACTATACTCATAAAGATTTCTTAAAAGCCTTAACACACTAGTTAAAAAGGTAGTTAGCAATTAAAATTAACACTCATTCCCAAGTACCTGAACACAAAAAAGGCTCTTAACTTGTAATAAGTATTGAGCCTCAATTATAAATACAGTAAAAATGGTCTATTTCATTTTTCGATTAGCTTTTTTAGCTAGACGGTTTACTTTTTTATTTAAATCTTTCATCAACTTATCTACAGCACTTTCACACATAGGTTGAATTTTTTCAGTTGTCATCACTGGAATTCCTCCTACCATAACAGCTTTTTTCTTAGAACCAGCTACCTCATTGAACTGAAATATACTGTTGTTATCTTTAGAATATAGATCCATGCTGTAACGAGCCTGAATACTGACGTAACCAAAACTTCCTACGCCAGTTTTAACAAAACCAAAAGATAATTTAATGAACATTATCGCATCTACATCTAGAGCTTCAGCTATAGCTTTCAAATCCTTTACATTTTTACGATAAGCAGGAATTGCTTGATAACCATCGATGGTAACAGTAGTTTCAGAGTTCGTAAATAAATTTTTACCTTCTGTATAAACCGGTTGAAATTCTTTATAGGCTTCATTATTAAGAACTGTTTGTTCATCAATAATTTCAAAATCAAAATTTTCTTTATACTCAGCAAAAAATGCTTTGTGCAGTTTCTTGAGTGGTTCAGTAAGGTTAAAGTTAGGGTCTTCACTTAAACTTGTGTTTTTTGCAATCAAGTCTGCAGCACCACTTATGTTTGATAAATCGATGGTTTTATCTGCATAAAAAGTAACGACAGCCACCTTTTTCTTTTGCGCTGTTACGAGCATTCCTACACTTAAAAAAACTATTAAAATAATTGCACTTAAATTTTTCATTTGGATGATTTAATTCTTGTTTATGTTTTAAAGGTAACGCATTTCATTTTAAGCTATTTATTTATAATAATTTACCAGTAAAGCTACTACATAACTATAGGTATCCATTCCACCTGGTTGATTATTTGCTCTTAAGTAAGCATTATAAGTAACTTGAGAAACATCTTCTATCACACCTTCATATTGCTTCCAGAAATCTCTTAATTCCTTATAATTTTTAAAAATTCCGTCATTAATTAAAGGTCGTATGCTATCATATTTTTCAGGATCACGTCGGTACAAATCATTAATACAATAACGTAATGCAAAAATACTTGCGCTGTATTGAAAATAAAGATCGTCATGATTCATTCCTGCGATAATGGCTATGAAATTAGCTTCATTTTCTTTTGCAAAACCTAATTGATGGGACATTTCATGTAACGTTAGAACCGGTGTTTTGTAATTATTTATCCACGCATTAGTATGCGCCTCGCCAGTAAGCGGATTCAAATAACCGCTGTATCCCATATATGATAATGGCATCGTGAGTAAAGATTTTTTGATACTGGCATTTCCATAACTCAATGCAGGATATATGTGATCTATATTTTCAAACCCTTGCGGTGCAAGATCAAAAAGCTCTGACTGTGATCGGCTGAAAACAACCGGTAAGGAATCCACAGATTGTAGTTGATCATGCAATTTATTTGATGTATAAACCAATTGAAGCACTACGGTTTCAAGTTCTTCGGTAGTATACTCATTATCTAAATGAAGAACTTCATGCAGTGGTTCTCGGTAATAATTAAAGCCCCACATACAATGAAATAAAGCGATGATTATGTTTAGTGAAAGAAATAGTTGGGTATACCGCTTTCGCGAAAGCGAGATCAAATCCTTCTTACTTATCCACAACCATCTTATGATCATAATTATAGAGATAGAATACACTAAATCACCAAAGGAAAAAGGCAACCAACCTAAACCAAATCGCATCGATTTGGCAATGTATGGATAAACTCCTGTACTGTATAAGGATTCTATCGTCGAAGGAAAAAAACGAAGACTATAATAAAACACGATTTGTACTGCAAACAATCCAATGGTGCCTATTAGTAGTCGTTTTTTATGCATAGGAAGTAAGCTTCTTTAAATTTTACTCAAATATATTTGTTTTGATGATTCTTTTACGACCTTTGAAATTCAAATTGATAAGAAATGAATTTTATCCTAGCAGACTTTAATAAACATACGGCTTTACTACCTTTTACCTATACGCGACCTACTTGTGAACTGCGTTGTGGAATCCTGACTTTACGTGAGAAATGGGAAAAATTGTTGGGAGAAAAAGTAAGCTTTCAAACCGAAGACTATCTGCAGACTAAATATCCACTGATAGAAACTGATGATAATGTTGTTATAGCTGGTAATGTATTTGCTACAACGGCATTATGCAATGCTATCAAAAACCTTAAACCGCAACAGAAACTTCTTGCAGGTAATGATATTGTAGCTTATAGAGTTAAAGAGCTGCATACTCCAACTATCGAATTAGAACAAGTACTTTTTTTAGAAGAAGAAGTTGATGCCATAGACTTTACTTGGGACATATTTTCTAAAAATGGAAAAGCGCTTGAAGCAGATTTTGATTTGATCACTGCAGGAAGGAAAAGTCAACCTATTCCAGATTCTGTTAACTACATTAATGAAGATCGTATTTTTATAGAAGAAGGAGCAAAGCTGCAATTTGCCACATTAAATGCATCTACAGGTGCTATTTATATAGGTAAAGATGCCGAAGTAATGGAAGGTTCTATAATACGAGGTGCCTTTGCTCTTTGCGATCATAGTTCTACTAAATTAGGAACAAAGGTGTATGGACCTACCACAGTGGGACCACATTCTAAAATTGGTGGCGAAGTAAGTAATTCAGTAATATTTGGTTTTTCAAATAAAGGACATGAAGGTTTCTTAGGTAATTCTGTTTTAGGAGAATGGTGTAATCTGGGAGCAGATACCAACACCAGTAACCTAAAAAATAATTATGCCGAAGTAAAATTATGGAACTATGAAACGGGCCGTTTTGCAAAAACAGGGCTTCAATTTTGTGGTCTCATGATGGGCGATCACTCTAAATGTGGTATCAATACCATGTTCAATACAGGAACAGTGATAGGAGTCAGTGCAAACATTTACGGTGCAGGTTACCCTCGTAACTTTATTCCTTCTTTTAATTGGGGTGGACCACAAGGTAATATGACTTATAAGACTAACAAAGCTTATGAAGTAGCAGATGTGGTTATGAAAAGACGCGGTTTATCGCTAGAACAAGTAGATATTGATATTCTAGATCACATATTTGATGTAACTGCAAAATATCGTAAAGATTAATTAACTCTTACATATCGCTCACCGCAAGGCTCGATGCAAAAATGATTTACCTCTAGTGTATTACCGCTAAGTACATAGGTTCCAGTACAATTGTCTACGTCTATAGTGGTTGTTGTGGTATCGTATGTTCCTGTCGTTGTTGCTTGCGTTAAACTACCAAAACAAAAACTTACGTTACAGTTCACCACACCTGTAGAGAGAAACTGTAGTGTCTTTCCAGAAGCAGGTTGATATGTACCGCTGCCATCACCAGGATCTGCGAGAACGGCTACTAGTCTCCAGTTTCCTTCAATACCTTGATTTGTATTGTTGTTATCATCATCACTATTACAAGAAATTAATGCGATAGTTATCGTAAATAAAAAAAGTAGCTTTTTCATGATTGGGTTGTTTAATATATAGATGCATGGTTTTCAAAAAGGTTGCGTTTGTATTATTTTAATTCTTGTAAGAATCTGCTACCTTTAGTTTTTTAAAATTAGCACATGAAAAGTTACTATTACATTATATCGTTGTTTTTGTTGGTTTCCGCTTTCGCGAAAGCGCAATCTACAACCTCATCTCAACAATTTACAGGCTATTATAATTTTACTTATAATGAAGATAAAGGGAATATACTTCTAGAAGTCAAAGACTTAAATAAAGAATTTCTCTATGTTCATTCCTTAACAAGTGGTATAGGGTCTAATGATATAGGTTTAGATAGAGGTCAATTGGGCGATGGAGTTGTTGTAAAATGGATAAAAAGCGGCAATAAGTTGTTGTTAATGCAGCCTAATTTGAGCTATCGTGCAAGTTCTACAAATCCTGATGAAAAGGCCTCTATAGAACAAGCTTTTGCACGATCCGTTTTATTTGGTTTTGAAATAAAAGAAAAGAAAAACGACAGTTACATAATTGATTTGGCACCTTTTTTAATGCAAGATGCTCACGGCGTTGCAAAACGCTTAAAAGATCGCAAACAAGGTTCTTATAAATTAGATAAATCTCGCAGTACGATATGGATGGAAAACACCAAGAGTTTTCCTAAAAATACTGAATTTGAAGCGATGCTCACGTTTACAGGATCGCCGTCTGGTCGTGAAATACGCAGCGTTGCTCCAGATGCTAGCAGTATCACCGTGATTCAGCATCATAGTTTTGTAGAGTTACCAGATAGCAATTATGCGCCTAGAGAATTTCATCCACGCAGTGGTTCATTTTATAGAAGTTACATGGATTACAGCGCGCCAGTTTATGAGCCGATTCAAAAACGTTTTATAACTCGTCATAGACTAGAGAAGAAGAATCCGCAAGCTGCTGTAAGTGAGCCTGTAGAACCTATTGTTTATTACTTAGACCGTGGTACTCCAGAACCAGTAAGAAGCGCGTTGCTAGAAGGTGCCAGCTGGTGGAATCAAGCTTTTGAAAATGCTGGATATGAAAATGCTTTTCAAGTAAAAATGTTACCAGAAGATGCGGATCCTATGGATGTGCGATATAATGTCATTCAATGGGTACACCGTAGTACGCGAGGCTGGAGTTATGGTGGTAGCGTTGTAGACCCTAGAACCGGTGAAATAATTAAAGGTCATGTAAGTTTGGGTAGTTTGCGCATCCGTCAGGATTTTATGATTGCGCAGGGATTGTTAAAAGAACCTTTCAAAGAAAGTGATGAAAACCATGATGAAATGATGGAAATGGCACTAGCAAGAATAAGACAATTAGGAGCGCACGAAGTCGGTCATACGCTAGGTTTTGCTCACAACTTTGCTGCCAGTACTGAAAATCGAGCTAGTGTAATGGATTATCCGCATCCTAAGTATGATATTGTAGATGGTAAAATCTCTTTAAACGACGCATATGCTGTAGGAATAGGCGATTGGGATAAATTAACCGTTCAATATTCCTATGGAAATCCTGATAACAACCAGACCGAAGCATCCTATCTTGCATCTATCATAGAAAAAGCTACTGCAGCTGATCATCGTTTTATCTCAGACAGTGATGCAAGAGCGGCAGGTGGCGCAAATGCAAGCGCACACCTATGGGATAATGGCGCAAGTCCAGCAGAAGAGTTAAATCATATTCTAAAGGTGAGACAAATTGCTATGAATCAATTCTCGATTCATAATATCAAGTCTGGAGAACCATTGAGTGTTTTAGAAGATGTTTTTGTACCGGTTTATTTTGCACATCGCTACCAGGTAGAAGCAGCGGTAAAGTTAATAGGTGGAGTAGTGTATGAATATGAAACAAAAGACGGATCAACTGCTAAGTTTAAAGAGGTTGCTACTGGTAAACAACAAGAAGCTTTGAGTGCAATTCTAAAATCTATTGACCCATCGACGCTTAAAATTCAACAGAATGTATTGGATTTATTTCCTCCACGAGCTTATGGTTATGGTAGAACTAGAGAAAGTTTTAAGTCACAAACAGGTGTTACTTTTGATCCATTAACAGCGGCTGCAACAAGTGTGGACATGACTTTTGATTTATTGTTTCATCCACAACGTATGAATAGAATTGCTACTCAAAATGCTTTGCAAAAGCAAAATAATGAAGATTCTGATAACGTAGCAATGACATTAGCTGAGGTTTTTTCTCAAGTATCTGATCACGTGTTCATTGACCGCAATGGTGATACTTACGGAACGGCCATTACTCAAAGAAGTCAAGAGCTGTTATTGAATCACTTGATGAATTTAATCGCTAGCTCTAGAACTAATGTTCAAGTTAAAGCTGCCGCTAGAAAACAACTTGATCAGATGGAAAAGGATTTAAACAAAAGAAAAGCATTTGAAAAAGAGCTGTTATCTCAAATACAACATTTTAATGCACATCCAGAGTTGTTTAAGGTAAAGCCTTTGCCCAGCATTCCTGATGGTAGCCCTATAGGTTGTGGTATATCTAATGAATAGATTTTTAGTATTCCGCTTTCGCGAAAGCGAGATCTTAACAATAAAAAAGCTCTTAAAAGTAACTAGTCTTTTAAGAGCTTTTAATTTTAGAAGTACAGGACTAAATACTATTTACAAAGTCTTGAAAAACTTCTTTATGTTTATCTAAATCAAGATCTGGTGAAAGAGAAGCACGAACGATATAATCTTTATCACCTTCTTTAGTAGTTCCTTGTGTAGATGTGGCTGGAATAGTCCAGTAGCAGCCTTTTAACTGGCCATAGCTCACACAAAACTTACTTTCATCAGGGATCTCTTTAATCATGAGATTTATCAGTTTAAGATTAAGCTCTCTTTTGTATTCTTCTTTTTCTTCTTCAGTGTTTCCTTTTGTCGGAAGATCTAGAGAAAATACAGAAGGAGTAAAGCCTTCTTCAGCTAGTTGTTCTGATACAAAATTGATTTTGGCACTAGGCAATGTTTCTTCAATGAACGTAACAAACTCACGTGTGTTTGTATAGGCGTCTGCAATACGTTGATTCATGGAAGGCAATTGCTCTGCAAGAATCTCATATTGAAGTTGTGTAGCTTCATTATCACAAAGTTCCAGGTGCAACGCGATTTTATCCATCAATCGTTGCGTTTTATTATTACCTACACAGTATCCTGCGGTACAACGCCCACCGCTAGGGAATTTTGAACCGCTTGCATAAGCAATAGTTCTTACTGTGCTAAGCATCTTATTTTCTCCTAGAAAATGAACGTTAGGACAAAACGTTTGATCTAATATGAATACTGGATCTATAGCCGTATCGCCGTTAGTTGTTTTACGTGCTTTACTCAGTACCTTTTTTAATTGTACCAGATCTGGAACTTCTACACGTGGATTAGTCGGTATCTCTGCAATAATGTAAGGTATGGCGTCCTGCTGTGCTATCTGTTCTAAAACACGATCAATACTTTGTACCATATCATTATCTCCATCTACAGGTAGATCTACAATTTCTATATGATCTAAACATGCGGCAACTCGCCGTGCTTGATCGTTTGTGCCACCATAACAATTAGGCGGTACTATAAATTTTATGGCTTTACCTTGATGGTTCTCTTGTGCGTCATGAATTAACCCCATCATGATCGCGTATTGAATTGATAATCCACTAGAACCTACTAATGGAGTGATTTGGGTCCCAGTAATTTCTTTAATGGAAGCTAGAACACTTTCTTTATTACTAACTAAGTTTTCATCGTTAGAATCAACAGGTTCATTTATAAATTCTTGTAAGGCTGTAAAAGCGTCTGCCGGAGTCATGGCTACGGTTTCTCTTCTACGTACATGTTGAATATCTGCTACGTAATCATTTTTATCCTTGCTATTAATGACAAGTATGCTTCCTAATCGATCGTGAAGACTAATAGAAAAATCTACCTTAGAATTTAATTCTACAGCATCTATTTGATCCTTATGAGCGATGAAAATTGTACTACCATCAAATTCTTTTATATCAGATACACTAGATACTTTATTCAACTCAAAATTATAGCCATAAACTTCTTTAACTAAATCATCTTTAAATGATATAGGTAGTTCATCTAAATAGTTTATTTGGGTTCTTTTGTTCAGAAATAAATTAGCTCTAAGTACTGCTAAAACAGGTACTGTTTGCGAGGAAAAACTTATTACATTTTCTGCACTGATGTCGTACTGTTTTGCAATTCCCCATTCTAGAACGCATGATAAAGGATGGCCTAACCTTATATAATCATAGGCAGTAGGAAGATTTTCTAGTGCAGCAAGGTCTGCAACATCGTCGTTGTATAAATTTTCAAAATATTCTAGAAACTGTGTTTTGGCCAGCTTCTCATTGTAAATATCTAATCTATGTGTTGTGATATCAATCCATCCTGCTGGTTGATGATCTAAGACTTCTTTAATAAAACTTATTATTCGTGCTTTTTGCGTCATATCATTAGTTATGTAGTACAAAAATAGGGTTTATTAAGACCGATAGAAAAGCTTTAACAAGACCTTTTCAATGCTAATATAGTTGTAGGTTATAGCACTTTATTTAACAGAATGTTATCTTATGGTTTCTAGCAGTTGATTCAATTTGAGATTATCTTTAATGAAAATTGCACTCATGAAATACATTTTTTTAATAATAGCATTTTGTACCTCTACTTTAGCTGTTGGGCAAGATATTTCTAGAACTAAAATTCAAGGAAAAATTATTGTAGAGGGAAGCGATATTTATGGTATTACAATCTATAATACCAACTCCCAAAAAGGCACACTTACCGATGCAAATGGGGCATTCACATTAGAAGTTGCATTGAATGACTTGATAGAAGTTAGAGCAATAGAATATAAAAACTTTGATTTACGTATTAATCAAGCGCAATTTGATTCAAAGAAATTATTTGTTTTTTTAATTGAAGAAATTGAAAAACTCGACGAAGTAGTTATCGTATCATCTAACAATTTGACTGGAGACTTAAAACAAGATGTTACTAGATCAAAGCCTTATGTTTTAAATTCTAATGCGGCCTATTTTGGAGTTAAAAAAGATATTAAAGACTTCGGTGAAAATAATAAACAACAGATCAAAGAAATAGGTGTGCAATCTCAGTCTATGCAAGTAGTAAATAGTTTAAATCTTACTAATGTAGTAGACCAGCTACTTATACCGCTTTTTAGATCTGAGGTTCAAGATAAGAAAGCCGCTGGAGTTCCAGAAGTACCGGCAAAATCTATAAAATATTACCTAGGTTCTACTTTTCTTGTGAATAATTTCAACATTCCAGAGCACCGAGTAGAAGAGTTTATACGATATGTAGAATCAAAAAGTTTTGATTTTAATCTTCTTAATTATGGTAATGAGCTGGAGTTTCTTGCGGTACTAGATAAAAAGAGTAAAGAATTTTTGAAGACTAAAACGATAAAAGAATAATCTCTAAGGCTTTTTTAACCAGCCTACTTTGTATTTCCATAACTTGATTTCTTGCTGACGCGATTCAAGATTAGTAGGGCAGTGGTTGTTATCTTTTACGGCTTGTGCTCTTATGATTTGTGTTTGCTCTTCTAGAGTGTTCCATCCTAATTCCTTCCTTCTCTTGTTTACCTCATTTAGGTCATCATACTTTTGCGGACTTAGAAGACCGTTAGCATCCCAATCAAACTGAGTACCGTATAGCTGTGGCCGTTCTTCAAAAACCGCTATTCGATCGCTCAGATATGCGAGCTGTTCTCTAGAATGTTGCCCTAGGTCTTGAGTAGATATCATCATATCACGATATTTCTTCATGAAGCCAGGCCAGCTTATAGCATGTTGCACTACTAACCATGCTGCACCATTGGCACTTTCTCCTACTATTTCAACACTCGGGAATCCATGTTTTTCAATAATATGGTCTAAAATCCTTGCATTAGAAAGGTGAAGCGTTTCCATTTCTTTATTATACCCATCAAATAATTTTCCCTCTTTTATTAAACGATCGCGCATCGCTAGATCATCCTTTTTAAGAGCGACTATTTTATCAATGATTTCTTTTGTGTATACCAACTAACTTTAAGGTTTAACGATATGGTGGTCCAGAAACCCAACCTACGATGCTTTGTCTAGTACCTTTTGTTATAGGAGTAACACGATGCATAATAAAAGAAGGGAATATAACTATGGTTCCTTTTTTTCTAGGAGCATTAACGATTTCTTTATTGATCATAAATTGTAAATCGCCGCCTTCATACTCATTTTCATCAGATAGTTGTATGGTCATGCTTAATTTTCTATTTGAGATTTCTCCAGCTCCAAAATCCAAGTGCCAATCAAAGAAATTACCTTCTGAATACTTAGTAAGTTGTAATTCTTGATGAAAACCTAATAGATCAAAATGATAACGCTCATTGTTACAATTCACAGCTAATGAGGCCAATTTATTGTAAATCCAATCGTTCTCTACCGTGTTTTCAATAAACATCACAGAACTTTTTCTAAGTTCGTCATTATATTTTTCATCTCCACTTAAAGTTGCTTTTATGGTTTTATTATCATCCCAAAAAGCTATTATTCTATCTATTTCATGAGGTAGAAATAACCCTTGGTAATAAATGAATTCTGCAAAATTGTGAAGTAATGGTAATCCAAATGAATAATTAATTGCCATGAGAAATTTGGTTAGTGATGGGTTATAAAATTAATGTTTTTTTCAATGAAACAATTTTTGTTGAATTCTGCTTTCGTCATAAGCGATAATAAATCCCTTATCTGATAATTCACATGTATCAATTTGAAACTTTTAGCTTTCTAGAAGTTCCTTTAATTTTATTGCTTACAAAACGCTATTGATGAGTTAATTGAGTTATCACTTCCTTTAGATCTGGAAAAAGTTCTATTAGCTCCTTTCTAGACTTCAATTTAAAATCATTAAAATCAAATCCCGGCGAGACAGTACAGCCTATTAATGAAAAAGCATCTTTACTGATTACCTCACCAGCAAACCAGCAACCACCTGAAACAACAAATTGCGGAGTTTCTCCATTAAAAATATTTCGACCTATGATGTGTGTGCTATAGGATCCAGCAGGTGTAATGATATGTAATTTGATAGGAGCACCATCATAAAAATGCCAGATTTCATCTTGCTCAATTTTATGAAACGCAGAAAATTTCTCTGAAGTCAACATGAAATATATACAAGTAGAAAAATTACGAATCCCATCATAATTAGTTCCAAGATTATCTTCTGATATTTCTCCTATACTTCTATAGGTTTCTTTGAAATAGCCACCTTCTGGATGCGGCTCTAATTTTAAAAGGTCAATGATTTCTTGTGCTTTTTTCATAATAATTATAGATGTTACATCTTTACAGAGAACTTCAATTCTGGTTTTTCTGAGATTATATATTGAGTAATTATATTAATAGGAGTTTTACGAGTTGTGTCTATTTTATCAATAAATTTAGGTATTGTGAGCCCGCTTGCGTTATAATCCAAAATAATATTCTTATAAATAATAATTTTAGTTAATAATAGAAGGCAATCGTAATTTTTCCAATCCTCTTTAGAAATTACATGCTCTTTTTGGGCAAATACATTGGGATCAAGTAATTGATTATCAAAGGTGTTGAGTTGCGGATAAAAGGATGATTTACTTACCTCAAAAACTTTTACCTCTGGATTGATATTTTTAGGATGAAACTGTTCAAAGGAGTCAACTGATTTATTAAGCCCAAAATGTAACTGTATCTTTTCAGGAATAAATATAGTATCTCCAGAAACTTGGTTCATTAAATTCATAAAAATGGGAACCTGTTGCTCTTTAATTAGAGCGTTTTGCATCGTTTCACTTATAATAATATCTGGTTGGTTATTTTCACCT
>CAZBCH010000264.1:0-13763 GCA_964490235.1 uncultured Flavobacteriaceae bacterium
TTTACACCTTTTACACCTTCATATATTTCTTCAACACACCAAAAACATCCACTCGCAAAATATGCGCGCTTCATTCCGTTTTGTACTGGGACTTGAATAGGATCTGCATTTACTGCAGTGTCTTTTTGATTTGCCTGGTCGTTGCATGTTGATGCAAGAAACATCATTATAAAAAAAGTTAGAAATTTCATGGGCTTTATTAATTATGTTGAGAAGGTAAAAATATGTAGGTTACTTCAACAGGGCTATTAAAAAAGGGTTAAATAAAAATCCCGTAATCTATAAAGATTACGGGATTTTTAAAGTTATTAACGGCTGTGATATATTTACAGCTTTGCAAATACTTTTTCCATTTTTTCTACCTGTTCTTGAGCAAGAGCAGCATCTACTAATATACGTCCAGAATGCTCATCAGTAATAATCTTTTTACGACTTGCAATCTCTACTTGAACTTGTGGTGGAATAGTAAAATAGGAACCACCTGAAGCGCCTCGTTCAATAGGAACAACGGCAAGTCCATTTTTTACATTAGTTCTAATACGCGTATAAGCTTTAATCAATCTAGGTTCAATAGAAGCTGCATGTTCTTCACTCATCTTAAGAAGAGCGTTTTCTTCCTTTTGAGTTTCTTCAAGAATCTCAGTAAGTTCAGATTTTTTATGCTTTAAATGGTCTGTTCTATCAGCAAGACGTTCCTTACTAACATTTACAACTTCTTTTTGCTGCTCTATTTGCGCTTTAAATTCACGTATGTGTTTTTCAGCAAGTTCTATTTCTAGCTCTTGAAATTCAATTTCTTTAGACAGGGAATTGAACTCTCGATTATTACGTACATTTTTTTGTTGCTCACTGTACTTTGCAATCAAGGTTTTAGACTCCTCAATTAAATTCTTTTTATCTTTAATTTTTTGAGAAAGTTCTTCAGTATGAGCGTCTAGTTTAGACATTCGAGTTTTTAATCCTTCCACTTCATCTTCAAGATCTTGTACTTCTAAAGGTAGTTCTCCACGTACATTACGTATTTCATCTACTCTAGAGTCGATTAATTGTAGATTGTAAAGCTCTCTTAACTTGTCTTCTACAGTAGCCTCGGTCTTTTTTGCCATCTTTTAATAATAATTAACTGGGTTTGTTCGCGCTTTTGCACAAAGGACTGCAAAATTACTAAATTTTTCTGTAAGATATTCATGTAAAATGTTTTTTGTAAACTGCTCGCTTTCATAATGTCCCACATCACATAGAAGAATGTCTTGTCCTTGAAAGAAATCGTGATATTTAAGATCGGCAGTTATGTATGCATCAGCTCCAGATTTAATGGCATTTTTTATTGCAAATGCTCCGGATCCTCCTAATAATGCGACTTTTTTAATTTTTCGCTTTCGCGAAAGCGAACTTCTTACCACACCAGTTTGAAAAACAGATTTGGTTTTTTGTAAAAACTCTTCAACACTTAGTTCATTTTTTAAATCACCGATAACTCCCATTCCTATGTCTTGATAAGTGTTTTCTAATGTCGAAATCTCATAAGACACCTCTTCATAGGGATGAGAATGGATCAAAGCGTTTAAAATTTGTGTTTGAAAGTGAGGTAAAAATGTTACGGATAAGGCGTTTTCTTCTATTCTTTCTGTATTTAATTTTTTTCCTACTTGAGGATTACTGTTTTCGTTTCCTTTGAAAGTACCTAAACCGTTGTAGGAAAAACTACATTCTGAATAATTGCCTAACTTTCCTGCTCCTGCTTTAAAAAGGGATTCTTTCACTGTGTCAATTTTATCTACAGGTACATATGTTACTAGTTTTTTAATCAGTTGCGATTTAGGAATTAAGGTGCGTACATTATTTAATTCCATCTCTTGTGCCATTCTGTAACTTACACCACCTTTTGCCACGTCCAGTGCAGTATGTGTTGCGTAAATGGCAATATCATTTTTAATAGCCTTTACAACAGCTCTACGCACGTAATCATTAGGTTGTAAATGTTTTAATCCAGAAAAAATTATAGGATGAAAACTCACGATAAGATTGCAATTATTTTCTATAGCTTCATCTACTACATTTTCTAAGCAGTCTAAGGTAACTAGGATGCCTTTAAGATCTTCTAAGGCATCACCTGTGAGTAATCCTGTATTATCAAAATCTTCGGCATAGTGTCTAGGTGCAAGCAATTCTAATTGATAAATTACATCTTTAATTTTCATATTATCAGTGTTCATGTCTGTTGTAAAATTAACTTACTTTTGAACTCATGCAAGAATTAAGACTCTTATTATATCCTTTTTCCATCTTATATGACGCGGTTACTTCATTGCGTAATTGGGCATTTAATAATGGTATTCTAGAACAAAAGGAATTTGATATTCCTATTATTGCTGTTGGTAACTTAAGCACTGGTGGGACAGGAAAAACTCCTATGATCGAGTACTTAGTTCGAGCTAATCCTGAAAAAAAAATTGCCGTGTTAAGTCGTGGTTACGGTAGAGATACAACTGGTTATTTAGAATTGTCTGAGCAAGATTTGCCAGAAAAGGTAGGAGATGAGCCGTTGCAAATAAAAATAAAATTTAAGGATAAAATAGTAAGCGCAGTCTGTGAAAAGCGTGTGCAAGGGATAGAAAGGTTGATGAATGATCATAAATTAGATTTAATACTATTAGATGATGCTTTTCAACATAGACATGTTAAGGCAAGTCATTATGTGTTATTAACTAGCTATGATAAGTTATATGTAGATGATTATTTATTACCATCAGGGAATTTAAGAGAGTCGTCACGTGGCGCTAAAAGGGCAAAATCTATTGTAGTTACAAAGTGTCCAGATAACTTGTCACCTATTGAGCGTGATGAAATTAAGAGCAAATTAAAATTAAGGTCTTTTCAAGATTTGTTTTTCTCTACGATTCAGTATGACAAATTTATTTATAGCAATTCAGGCTCAATCAGTTTAAATAGCTTGAAAGGACAAGAGGTAACGATAGTTACTGGTATAGCAAAGCCTTCATTTTTTGTGAATTATATATCTGAGTACGTGCAAGGCGATCATCTTAAATATAAAGATCATCACTATTTTACTAATGGAGAAATCAACATTTTAAAGTCTAAAAGTTTGATTATCACTACCGAAAAAGATTATATGAGGTTAAAGAATTATCATCTAGAAAACATCTATTATCTACCTATGGAAATAAAATTTATAGGTAAATCGCTAGATTTATAAAACTTCAAAATTTGTAAATGCTTTTTGAATTTTTTCAAAAAACTCCTCTATTTTAAAAGGTTTAGGAATAATATCATCAAATCCTATCTCGTAAAAATCTTTCTCTGATTCACTTAAGGTTACAGCAGTCAATGCGATTATAGGTATTTCAGGATCAAAGGCCCGTATTTTTTTAGTAGCTTCTTTACCATCCATAATAGGCATATGAATGTCCATTAATATTAAGTCGTACTTAGAGGTTTTTACGGCTTCAACAGCTTCAAGTCCATTGTTTGCCACCTCGCAAGAAAAATTCTTTGATTCTAAGATCTTTCTTGTAATCATTTGATTGATCTTATTGTCTTCTACTACAAGAATGAGTTTGTTGGAAAGCTCAGCAGGTGTTGCTTGTTTAGTACTTATAACTTCTTCTTTTTGAGATGTGAATTCTGTTTTAGCAGTTTTTTCTTCATTGGATTCATTACTAGTAACTGGCTTTTCAGTAATTTCTTTTACAGTAGGATTAACAGTAGTTTCTGTAATAGAATTTACTTCAGTATTAGTTCTTTTGAAATGATTTTCTTTAAAGAATTTGTTTGAATCTGGCACCTCAAACCATATTTCAAAAGAAAATTTACTACCTCTTCCTACTTCACTATTAAGAATAACCTCACTACCCATTAATGTAACAAGATTTTTTACAATTGCAAGACCTAGTCCAGTGCCACCATACTCACGTGTTGTACTACTACCTTCTTGAGTAAAGTTCTCAAATATAGCTTGCTGTTTTTCTTCCGATATTCCTTTACCGTTATCTTCTACCTCAAAATGTATCAAACATTTATTGTTTGCAGTACTTTTATTTTGTACTCTAATATAAATGTCACCATCTTTAGTAAATTTAATAGCGTTACCTATTAAATTTATAAGGATTTGAGAAATCTTTACAGGATCACCTTGAAGTCTTGCTGGTATTGAATTATCATACTGAATATGCAACTTATTGTTCTGGTCTGAGGCTTGTCCTTTAAGAGAAGAACCTATGTCATGAATTCTCTTTCTTAAATCAAAAGGAATAGCTTCTAATTCAACTTTATTTGCTTCTAGTTTGTTGAAATCTAATATATTATCTATTAGTGACAATAAATATTCTCCAGACGACTGTAAGGTTTCTAGATGTTCTTTTTGATCATTTCTTGGTTTTGTATCTAGCAACAAATGAGTCAAACCAGTCACAGCATATAAAGGCGTTCTCAATTCATGAGTTATAGTCGAAAGAAAATCTGCTTTAATTTTTGCTGCATCTTGAGCCCTATCTCTTTCATCAATAAGAGCTGAGTTTTTAATCTCTAGAACATTATTACTTTTTGCCCTTAATTTATTGTTTTTAAATAGCGATAAGGTAAGTAAAGATAATAAGGTTATAAATACGCAAAGTAATATATAACTAGTATCTACACCTCTTAATTCCTTGGTTTTCTCTGTATTAGAATCCAGCAACGCTTTGTTTTCTCTTTTAAGCTTTTCAATTTCAACAATTGTTGCTGTATTTCTTAATTTTATTGTTTCAGCATTTGTTAATGCAGTATATTTTTCTAGGAAAATGATGCTTTGTTCAAACTCTTGATCAATCTTTAATACTTTGGAGTAACGTAAATACGCCTCTTTTAAGACATCGTTAAAATTATATTTTTCTGATAATGCAATACATTCATTAAGCAAAAATTTTGCTTGCTGATAATTCTCATTTTCTATGTAAATAAATGATAAATCAAGTTGTGCTTTTGCAGCATAGAAATATTGCTCATCTTCTAAAAGATCAGGAATCAATTGAATAAATGATTCTTGCGCAGATTTGTAATTCTTTATTTTCAAGTCTAACTCTGCCTGACGTAGCTTTAGTAAGACATTTAATTCTTCATTAGGTGATTGTGTAAGAATAACTTGTGCATTTGAAATTGCATCTCGAGCCTTAATTAATTGATCTGATTGTAATAATATATTTGCCTCTAACAATAGTAACTCAGCATACTTTGAAGAAGATTTATCTAGATAAGTGTTAAGTTCTGTAATAGCATTTTGGGCTTCTTCAAATTGATTAATATTTTGAAGATATGAAATCTTAACCATCTGTGTTTCTGCATAGATGGAAGAATCCTTTGCGATTTCTGTAGCACTATTTAGTAAAATAAGCGCATCGTCATAATCAGCATTTTGTAATGAGACTTTTGCTTTTTCAAGAATAGCGTCTACTGCAATTTTTTGACTAGATTTTGATACAGCATTATTTTGACCATTAGAGATTTTGTAAACCCCAAATAGTAAAAGGAACACTAATATATAATGTAACAGTCTTAAAGACACTTTTTTATTCTTGAGAAACAAATATATCTTTTGTTGATTAAAAAAGTCTAAATATTAACCATAAACGAACCAAAAATGCTTTTTATCGATGTTTTTTAAGATGGATTTTGTGTTTTCTTTAACTTACTGGCATAAATGACCACATCTTTTAATCTATTAGAATAACCACTTTCATTATCATACCAGCCTATTATTTTAACCATTTTGCCTATAACGCTGGTCATTTCAGAATCATAAATACACGAGTATGGGCTGCCAGCTATATCTATAGATACTATTGGTACATTTGTGTAGGAAAATGTTTTAGGATTCGCTTTCGCGAAAGCGAGAAAAGCATCATTCACCTCTTCTATACTTATATCTTTTTTTACATTAATAGTCATATCTGTAAGGCTACCATTAGGAACAGGCACTCTAATACCGCAGCCACCTATAACATCACTAAGCTCAGGAAAAATTTTAGTTAAGGCTTTAGCAGCACCTGTAGTTGTAGGAACGATGGACTGTCCTGCAGCACGCGCTCTACGCAAATCACGATGTGGCTGATCGTGTAAACTTTGATCTGTTGTATAACTATGAACCGTCGTTATGTAAGCTTGCTCTACGCCGCATAATTCTTGCATTACTTTTATAAGTGGTGCCGCATTGTTTGTGGTACAGCTTGCATTTGAAAAGATAACATCTTCATCGTGAAGAATGTGCTCATTCACTCCTAAGACTACAGTTTTTATATCATCTTCAATTGGAGGCGCGCTTAAAATGACCTTTTTTGCACCAGCATGAATGTGTTTTTGTAATTCAGCTCTTGTTTTAAATTTACCTGTAGATTCTATTACAAAGTCTACATCATTCCATTCTAAATCTTCTAATTTACCGTGATGTGTAAAAGATATGGAACGGTTATCAATGCTTATAGAATCTTCGTTATAATTTACCTCTGCCGGCAGGACGCCATGAATCGAATCGTATTTAAGAAGGTGAGCCATTACCTCATTAGAAGCGAGGTCGTTTATCGCGACTACTTCTATTTGTGGATCGTTGTAAACCGTTCTTAAAAAAGTACGTCCTATACGACCGAATCCATTGATAGCTACTTTTATCATAACCTAATTTTTTTAATTTGATTCTTTTTAATTTCTATCATAATCAATAGAACTATTAAAAACACAAATAAAACCAGTTGTAAAATCCCAACAGACATGGCTGTTTTAATTGATTTTGCAACGATTTGTGGAGAAATATCCTGACCTGCTTGACTCCACGCTTTACTTGTAAGTTTGTAAATGATTGAGAAGCTAATAGTAGCAGTTACTATGATCGCACAAACTAAAATCCACGTTGTATTGCGAAGTGATTTTAGCGAGTTCATTAAAAAGACTTGAAGCAAATGTATTACAGAATATGCTTATGCGCCTTGTAAGAACTTCTAACCAGTGCACCACTTTCTACATGTCTAAAGCCCATTTCTAGACCAGCAACTTCATATTTTTTAAATTGCTCTGGAGTGATAAATTCTTTAACTGGCAAATGTTTTTTAGATGGTTGTAAATACTGTCCTATGGTAACTACATCTACATTATTGTCACGTAAATCACGCATAGTTTGTAATACCTCTTCTTCTAGTTCTCCTAGACCTAACATAATTCCAGATTTAGTTCTATTGATACCTTGCTGTTTAAGATATCTTAGCACCTCTAGACTTGTGTCGTATTTTGCTTGTATACGTACCTCGCGAGTTAAACGACGTACTGTTTCCATATTATGAGAGACTACCTCTGGATTTGCTTCAACAATACGATCTATATTTCTAGTGTTTCCTTGAAAGTCTGGAATAAGAGTCTCGAGAGTAGTTTCTGGATTCATGCGTCTTATGGCAGCAACCGTTTCTTTCCAGATTATGGAACCCATATCTTTTAAATCATCTCGATCTACACTTGTAATTACAGCATGTTTGATCCCCATTAATTTTATGGAACGAGCTACTTTTTCAGGCTCTGCCCAATCTACTGTATCTGGACGCCCAGTTTTTACACCACAAAAGCCACATGATCTTGTACAGGTATTACCTAAAATCATAAATGTTGCTGTACCTTCAGTCCAGCATTCACCCATATTAGGACAACTACCAGATGTACAAATAGTATGAAGGTCATATTTTTCTACAGTGCTTCTTAGCTCTTTATATTTTTGACCTACGGGCAATTTAACACGCAACCATTTTGGTTTTCCTTTAGGAGGCGCGACTGATGTTTTTACTGATTCCATATTACAAAGTTAACGATTATGTAGTCGAATGAATAAGAATACCTAACTAGTTCCATTGTTTTGGTCGATGCCCCATGTTAGAAATAAATAGTGCCAGTTGTATACAAACTAATACTACCTCTAAAAATGGAAGTAGAAAAGTGATATCGCTTTCGCGAAAGCGTGACATTCCTTTACCTACAACGATCCAGAAAATCAGATATCTCAATAAAACAACGCCTAAAATAAGCAGCCAGTTCAAACCGAAAATAAAACCTAATACCGCCGAAACAATGAAACCGATTTGGGAAAAATAAAAGAGACCTAACAAAAATTTATGCTTCCATTTATAATGAGCTGCCGTGTTGATATGTCGTTTTTTTTGTTTCCACCAGTTGGACCAGCTAGTTTTAGGATGGCTAATTGTAAATGATTCTTCTTTTAAAGAAACTGCGGTATTAGAACTAGTTGCAGATTGATTAACAAAAAGGTCATCATCACCACCTAATATTTTCATATGGCTCATAAAACCACTGGATTCATAAAATTGCGTTGCGGTATAAGCTAGATTACGTCCTACACCCATATAAGGGTTGCCGCGCATTGCATAACTAAAATATTGAATCGCAGTAAGTGCCGTTTCATACCGTATCAAAGCGTTTAAAAAAGAGTTTTTTATCTTGCTATAACCACCATATCCCAAAACAATACTTTTATCATGAGATAAATGTTGTGCCATAATGGATAACCATTCTTTACTATTAGGTACACAGTCTGCATCTATAAAAATAAGGTGATCATTAACAGCTTTCTTTATACCTAGAGTAAGTGCATATTTCTTATTACCCCAGAAACTTTCATTATTTACTACATTAACCATTTTAATACGAGAATCTTGGGACATAAATTCTTCTATGACATCTCTAGTGTCATCGTGGCTAGCGTCATTAATCAATATAATTTCAAAGTTAGGATGATTTTGTTCCAGCAACAATGGAACTAGTTTTTGAAGATTCTCTTGCTCATTTTTTGAACATACAATTACCGATACTGGTTGTTGTAAATCACTTTTAGGACCAGTAATTTTTCCAAAACCTACATTAGAAAAAAATAAGTAATAAACAGTATTTATTAAGGCAAATCCTGCCAGAATGTAAAAGAATACACCTATTTCCATGAAGAATAATTAGGCTTTTACTTGATCGTTTTTGCAATCTTGTTCTTCAGGAAGTTTACCGCACATGCTGCAGGCTTCTCCATTCTTGTTGAGATAAGGACTTTGACTTGCACAAGTTCCAGCAAATTTACCGTCTTTTTTACCCCAAATTTTTATGGCAATACCTCCAAAGGCTAACCCCAATAAAACAAATGATATAAGAATAAGTTTTAAATCCATAATGCAAAGATAAGCTTTGAAAATAGGTTAATAAGCATCGTTATTGACAAAAATAGCAATGCTATTATCGACCTATTTTATGATTATTCACTAATTAAATTTACTTCAGTTTCTATTTGAATTCCATATCTATCGTGAACAGCTTTTTGAATCTTTTTTGCTACCTCTAAAATTTCTCGTCCGGTTGCATTCCCATGATTAACAAGAACTAAAGCCTGCTTATCATGTATACCAGCGTCTCCATATCGTTTTCCTTTAAAGCCAGATTTATCTATTAACCATCCTGCTGGTACTTTTACATGATCAAGATCTATATCATAAGAAGGCATTTCAGGATGCATTCTTTTAAGATCTTCATAATAGTCCCGTTTTATGATAGGGTTTTTAAAAAAGCTACCACTATTTCCTATTATTTTAGGATCAGGAAGCTTGCTGCTTCTTATGTTGATGACAGCTTTAGAAACAGTCTGAATATTTACCTCTTCATTAAGTCTTTCTAATTCACTTTGAATAGCTCCATATTCTGTCTTAAGCTGGTAATTATTTGGTTTATTAAGATCAGTAAGTTTAAAAGTGACCGATGTAATAACGTATTTTCCTAAAGCTTCGTTTTTGAAAATAGAATCGCGATAGCCAAAATTGCAATCGGTAAGAGAAAGTGTCTTTTCTTCAAGTGATTTTATATCAATGACATCGCAGCTATAAAAAATATCTTTTAATTCCACACCATATGCACCGATATTTTGAATAGGAGAAGTGCCTACATTTCCTGGTATTAGAGCCAGATTTTCAATACCTGCTAGATTGTGATTGATACAGTACAAAACAAATTCGTGCCAGTTCTCACCAGCCATCACTTTTACATGAGTATCACTATTATCTTCTTTAATAATCTCGATACCTTTTAAAAGAACATGTATGACAGGTTTTTCAATATCGTTAATCAGCAACATATTGCTTCCTCCACCTAATAGAAATATCGAGGTCTCGTAATAAAAACCTAAGGCTTCTTTAAGTTGTTGTAGGGATGTAACTGCTGTGTACGCTTTCGCGAAAGCGGAAATACCAAAAGTATTTAACTTCTTAAGTGAGAAATGTTGCTGTATTTCTATCATGCATTGTAAGCCTTTAAGGCCTGATCTAATATACGTACTGCTTTTTTAAGAGATTCCTTTTCGAGAACATAAGCAATTCTTATTTGATTTTTACCCATTTCAGGAGTGCTATAAAATCCAGCCGCTGGAGCTACCATTATAGTCTCTCCATCAAGTTCAAAATTTTCTAGCATCCATTGTGCAAATACATCAGTATCTGCTACGGGAAGTTGAGCGACACAATAAAATGCTCCTCCAGGATTTGCAACTTGCACACCTTCAATTTTTTTAAGACCTTCTATTAGAATGTCTCTACGTTCAATATACTCATGAATAACATTATCAAAGTACTCCTGCTTTGTGTCTAGAGCTGCTTCTGCTGCAATTTGAGCAAATGTAGGTGGGCTTAATCTAGCTTGAGCAAATTTCATTGCCGTGGCCATAACCTCTTTATTTTTTGAAACCATGCAACCTATACGAGCACCGCACATACTATATTTTTTAGAAACAGAATCTATCATGATGGCATGATTTTCTAGACCTTTCATATTCATTACAGACAGATGTGTGCGACCGTCATAGGCAAATTCACGATAAACCTCGTCAGAAAGTAAAAATAGATCATGCTTTTTAACTAATGCAGCAAGTTGATCCATTTCTTCTTGAGTATATAAATAACCTGTAGGATTTCCTGGATTACAAATAAGAATAGCTTTTGTTTTATCGGTAATAAGTTTTTCAAATTCACTTATTGCAGGTAATGCAAAATTATTATCAATACTTGTAGGAATAGGTTTAACAGTTACACCGCTGGCGGTTGCAAAACCATTGTAATTTGCGTAGAATGGCTCTGGAATGATTACTTCATCACCATAATCACATATACTTCCCATTGCAAATAAAAGTGCTTCACTACCGCCGGTAGAAACAATTATATCTTCACTAGTTATATTCATATCAATCTTATTATAGTGGGAAGCAAGTTTGTCTCTGTAAGATTGATTTCCAGCACTATGACTGTAAGCAAGAACATCCATGTCAGTATTTTTTACTGCTGCGATGGCTTGTTCAGGTGTTTTAATATCTGGTTGTCCTATATTTAATTGATATATATGAATGCCACGTGCTTTAGCAGCTTCGGCATAAGGAACTAATTTTCTCACTGGGGAAGAAGGCATTTGAAGCCCTTTTTCAGAAATTTGTGGCATGATGATTTTTTAATTTGCAAATGTACTATTTGAGTAAGGATGCGCAAAAGACTTTGACAAAACCTTATATTTAGATATTATGAAATTTATTTTTTTAATACTTCTTTTTTCTCTGTGTGTTCAAAACGTTCATGCGCAAGAAGGTTTTGTATTTAAAGAAGGATTTAATGAAGAAAGAATTGCTTTTGAGCAACATTCTAATTTGATTGTAATTCCAGTGAAGATTAATGATGTTGATCTTAACTTTTATTTAGATACAGGTTCTACTAGAAATGTAATTTTTAATTTAAAAGGAATTGATTCATTAAATATAAAACAAGGAAATTATATTAAGATTTCTGGTTACGGTGAGAAAGAGTCAATAGAAGCTTATGAATCTAGAGGTAATCAAATCAAGGTAGGTAAACATATTGTAAATACAGATGCTGAAATTTTAGTACTAAGTGACGGCAAAATTGATTTATCTCCCAAATTAGACATTACCGTAAATGGAGTCTTGGGAATCGAATTCCTTAAGAATTTTGTAACTTTTTTTGACTATGAAAATGGTTATTTAAATATGTATGATAATTTTAAAAGACTTCCATTATTCTTGCGCAATGCAAAACAATTTGATTTAAATTTTTATAATAATAGACCGTTTGTTAATGTAGAATTGAATAACAATTTTTTTAAAGGTAGCTATAATCTCCTTATTGATACTGGTAGTGGCGACGCATTGTGGATTCTCAATGAACTTGATAAAAACACCAAAATAGAAAACAGTTTTGAAGATTATTTAGGTTTTGGTATTAATGGAGAAATATACGGACAGCGTACTAAAGTTAATTCAATAAAGCTTTTTGATAAGGTTTTAAATAAAGTTGCTGTTTCTTATCCCTATAAAGAATACTACAAAGTAAATAGAGCCACTACAATTCATGATGGAAGTTTAGGTGGTGAAATATTAAGAAGATTTAATGTTGTTATGGATTCTCCTAACAAACGTATAATCGCTTTACCTAATAAAAGTTTTGATGAAGGGTTCTACTATAATATGAGTGGACTAGGTGTAAAAAAAGGTGAAGCCGAGCTTTTTACTGAAATCATACGTGATTTTAAAAGAAAAGAAGACGGCAGGCTTAATAATTCAAGTAGTCAGGTAACTGTTTCTTCAATTTCTAAAATGACTTATAAATATATTCCTAAGATCTATATTGATTATGTACGAGAGGATTCACCAGGATACCTAGCAGGAATTGAGATAGGAGATCAAGTACTTTCTATTAATAACTATGGTCAAGAAAAACTAACCTTAAATATCGTGAATGATTTGTTCTATAAAAACCCATACAAATCATTAAAAATAAAACTAAAAAGGGATGAGGAAATATTTAAAGTAAAATTTAAAAATATCCCACTTGTAAAATAAATTAAGATCCTTTTAAAACTAGCCCTTTAAGTCTTAAAGGGACTAATTTCTTTTCAATATTAGCATAAACCGTTATTGTTTTTACTATAGGTCCTACTTTATTAGTGTCATATTTTACTTTAATCTCTCCGGAATTACCTGGCTCAATCGCGTTTTCAGGTTTTGATAAGATATCACAGCTGCATGAAGAATAAATTTTATAAATCTTCAACGGCTCATCACCAGTATTTTTAAAAGAGAACGTTCTTACTCCATCACTTCCTTTTTCAATATCTCCATAATCTATAGTCGTAGTTTTAAATTCAATAGATGTTAAAGGGTCAAGTGAACTATTATTCTGAGCGTTAAGACCAGCTAAAGATAGTCCAGTAAGCAAGAATGTAAGTAGTAAGTTTTTCATCATTTTTTATTTCAATTAATAAAAGTAAACTATCGAGCTTAAAGTCACGGTTAATGCTGCGTAATTTTTAAGTTAATAGTACTTTTGTCTTTTAATTTCAAAAATTAAGCCAAACATGTCCCTAGCATCAAAGTACGATTCTAAAAAGAGCGAAGAGAAATGGTATCAATACTGGATGGAAAACGATTTTTTTTCATCTGTACCAGATGAAAGAGAAAGCTATACAATAGTTATCCCGCCACCTAATGTGACAGGCGTCTTGCACATGGGACACATGTTAAACAATACTATACAAGATGTACTTATACGCCGTGCGCGTTTAAAAGGTTTTAACGCTTGCTGGGTTCCAGGAACAGATCATGCATCCATTGCAACTGAAGCAAAAGTGGTAAAAAAACTCAAAGAACAAGGAATCAATAAAAATGATCTTTTCCAGGCATCTCCTTTTTC
>CAZBCH010000265.1:0-4499 GCA_964490235.1 uncultured Flavobacteriaceae bacterium
TTTTCTAAACCAGATTGGCACCATAAAAGCTATTGGGACCCATATTGGCCAGCATTTGACAGAAATGTCAATTACGACCCAGCACTGTATCCAGAAAAATGGGAAACCTTTGTACAGTTTACGCACAACCAACTTTTAGAGTTGGCTACTGACTATGGAGATATTGATATCGTATGGTTAGATGGTGGTTGGGTAAAAAAACGCGACCAACAAAATATTGATGAAAATTATGCAGATAAATTTGCTGAAAACAAAGCGGCAAATGGCTTTATAAAGCATAGAATGGTGTCGCAAGACATACGAATGGATGAGCTTGTAGATAAGCTTAGAGATGAGCAGCCTGGACTGATTGTAGTAGATAGAGCAGTTCACGGTAAAAATCAAAATTATCTAACGCCAGAAAACCGAGTGCCAGAAAAAGAATTGCCTTACCCTTGGGAATCATGTATCATTTCTGGTGGCGGCTGGGCATACACTCACGATGCGGTGTATATGTCTGGTCATCAAGGTGTGCAAATGCTGGTTGATATTGTCGCCAAAGGTGGTAACCTACTATTAAACATAGCTCCTACACCAGATGGTGAGTGGCAAGATGGTGCTTACCGACTACTAAAAGATTATGAAAACTGGATGGCTATTAATAGTGAAGCCATTTATAACAGTACTACGCTTGCGCCATACAAAGAAAATAACATCTGTATGACAAAGCAAGATAATGGTAACGCTTACTTCTTTTATATGGCCGAAGAAAAAGAAACCAAAATGCCTGAAACCATATCGGTCACTTCTCACCAACCTGAAAAAGGTGCTACAGTTTCACTTTTAGGCTATGATAAACCACTTCAATGGAAACCAAAAGATGGTGGATTTACCGTAAATATCCCTAAAAAGTTGCGTGACAATCCACCTAGTCAATTTGTATGGACACTTAAGGTTTCAAAATTAAAATAAACAGATGAAGTTTGTTTCTCGCCAGTTACTTACATGTTTAGTGCTTCTGTTTGTTATTTCTTGTGAGAAGGAAGATAAACTCACTTATAAAAATCCTGATGCGGCTATCGAGGACCGCGTAGACGATTTATTATCTAGAATGACGCTAGAAGAAAAATTCTGGCAGTTGTTTATGATTCCGGGCGACATCTCTGAGGGAAAAGAGAAGTATAAACATGGTATTTTTGGGTTTCAAGTAGCAACTAAGAGTTCTTCAAGCAACAGTTCAGAACAAATTTTATCCTATTCTAAAGGTAGTAGTGCCAGAGAAACTGCCTTGCTCATTAACGAGATGCAAAAATACTTTTTGGAAGAAACGCGACTCGGTATTCCTATCATTCCTTTTGATGAGGCTTTACATGGTCTCATAAGGCAAGATGCCACGGCTTTTCCACAAGCAATAGGTCTTGCAGCTTCCTTCAATACTAAATTAATGGACACCGTAGCGGCAGCCATCGCCACTGAGGTAAAATCTAGAGGCATACGTCAAAACCTGTCTCCAGTTATAAATATTGCCCGCGATGTGCGTTGGGGACGCGTTGAGGAAACCTATGGCGAAGACCCATTCTTGACTTCAAAAATGGCCGTTTCTTACATCAAAGCATTTGAAGAACGCGGCGTTATTACCACACCAAAACACTTTGTAGCAAACGTAGGAGATGGTGGTCGCGACTCGTATCCTATTCATTTTAATGACCGTATTTTAAAAGAAGTTTACTATCCAGCCTTTAAGGCAAGTTTTCAAGAAGCAGGTGCATGGTCTGTAATGACGGCTTATAATTCTATAGATGGAACGCAAGCCACGGCAAATCACCAATTGCTTAATGAAACATTGAAAAAGGATTGGGGTTTTAAAGGTTTCGTTATTTCTGATGCTGGTGCTGTAGGCGGCGCAAACGTCCTTCATTTTACTGCTATGGATTATGCAACATCTACAAAACAAGCTCTAGAAGGTGGACTGGATGTGATTTTTCAGACGTCCTACGACCATTATCCCTTATTTTACGAGGCCTTTGAAAAAGGTATGATTGACCAGGATGCTATCGATGAAGCCGTTAGACGTGTATTATATGCCAAATTTAAACTTGGTTTATTTGAAAATCCTTATGTAAATGTAGATGATTTAAAGAACTTCAACACTGTAGAAAATAATAGAAAGCTGGCAAAAAAAGCAGCGCAAGAATCTGTTGTTTTATTAAAGAATGAATCTCAAACGCTTCCCATTAAAAAGACAATAAGCTCCATTGCTGTTTTAGGACCAGATGCTGATGAATTACGTTTAGGTGGTTATTCTGGTCCAGGAAATAATCCTGTAAGTATTCTAGAAGGGATTAAAAATAAGCTGGGTGATGGTGTTGATTACGCTTTCGCGAAAGCGGTATCACGAACTAAAGAAGACTTCACTGCCATTCCAAAAGCACATTTTTTTCATCTTAATAATAGCAAAAAACAAGCAGGACTTCAGGCCGATTACTATAATAATATTAAACTATCTGGCAAACCGGCACTATCAAGAATTGACGAAAATATCGATTTTAGGTGGACGCTTTTTTCACCAGACCAAAGCAAAATCAATTACGATTTTTACTCGGCACGATGGACTGGGAAACTCGTAGCACCAGAGTCTGGGGTATTTGATATAGGTATAAAAGGAGATGATGGTTATCGCTTGTATATCAATAACGAACTTATCATAGACAATTGGAAAAAACAAACCGTACGACAGTTTACAAAACCATTCACATTTAAGAAAGACACTACATATGATATCAGAGTAGAATTTTATGAAACCACAGGAAACGTGTGGTTTAAACTCATATGGAATGTGGGCATTGAAAACAATTGGCAAAAAGAAATAGCTGACGCCGTTGCCTTAGCAAAGCAATCTGATGTGGCTGTAGTTTGCGTCGGGATTGAAGAAGGCGAGTTTAATGATAGAGCTTTTTTGACGTTACCAGGTCATCAAGAAGAACTGATAAAAGCAGTTGCTGCAACAGGCACGCCTACCGTAGTAGTATTAACCGGTGGCAGCGCCATTACGATGCAAAACTGGATAAATGGAGTTCCTGCCATCGTTGATGTTTGGTATGCAGGTGATGAAGGAGGAAATGCGGTGGCCGATGTGCTTTTCGGCGATTACAATCCAGCTGGGAGATTACCCATTACCTTTCCAGTTGATGTATCACAAGTACCCTTATTTTACAATCATAAACCTACGGGACGCGGCGATGATTATATAAACCTTACCGGTAAGCCTTTGTTTCCTTTTGGCTATGGATTAACTTATACTGATTTTGAGTACAATGACCTGAAGCTAAGCAAATCGACCATAAATAGTGATGAAAATACTACCGTTAGTTTTAACCTCACAAACACAGGAAATTTTGATGGTGATGAAGTGGTACAACTTTACATCAAAGATGAATATGCTTCAGTAGCACGGCCTGTCATGGAATTAAAAGGATTTCAACGCATACATCTTAAAAAAGGCAAAACCCAAATGGTATCCTTTACAATAACCCCAGAAATGCTTACGATGCTGGATAAAGACTTAAACCCTATTGTAGAGGCTGGTGATTTTAGAATAATGATTGGTTCATCATCTAATGATATAAGATTGAGAGAAATATTATTGGTTAAATAACACTACTATTAAAATAACATTTCAATTTAATAAATGTTATTGATTACATATTTAAAAGTATAATCGTAATTGAGAATATATATATTCTGGCATTAAAAAAAAGCAATAATTGCGATCTAATTCATCAAATCATTACCAAGAATTGAAATCCATACTTCAAAATAGACGTTTTAAGATCATTAGACTTTATTTGATCAGTATTTTAAGTTTTTTATCTTTTCATTATTTAGAAACTTCAGATTTACTTGAGAAACTTTTAGAATTACCTCTATTTACAAATTACGATGGATTTATTACAATAATTTTTTACAATTTATTGAAATATGCTCTTTTGAGCATTGGAATTTGTATCATCATTTTTCTCAATTTCATAATGATTAAAGAAAAGATATCTAAGGCTAGATAAGATCTCGCTTTCGCGAAAGCGGAACCACTACAATTAAACTGCTCACAACTGGTAGATAACTTCATAAAAATAATGTTGAGTATATGTCCTAAATCAATCAAATTGTAGAAATTTGCTGATGTAAAATCTTATATCATGGCCGCTACAATTACTGCTACTAATTTTAATTTCCCTAACCAGAAGAGTGTTTATAAAGGGAAAGTAAGAGAAGTATATAACATTAACGACGATTTACTGGTAATGATCGCTACAGATCGTTTGAGCGCCTTTGACGTAGTAATGCCTAAAGGAATTCCTTATAAAGGACAGATTTTAAATCAAATCGCTACGCAAATGATGGCTGCGACAGAAGATCTGGTTCCTAACTGGTTGATCGCTACGCCAGATCCTAATGTAGCTATAGGACATTTATGTGAGCCATTTAAGGTAGAAATGGTGATACGAGGCTATATGTCTGGT
>CAZBCH010000266.1:0-2075 GCA_964490235.1 uncultured Flavobacteriaceae bacterium
TGGTTTCCCGGAATAAAAATTGCCCTCCCTTTAAAATTACTTGCTGCATCTGTTTGCACATTTAATTGGTGTTCAGCAAAACCTCGTTGTAAATTTTCTGGTTCTGGCATTCCAGAAGGATAAATATTATCGCCTAAAAACAACGCTGTACTTTTTTGAGAAGCTCTAGTTAACTCCTCCTTAAAATCCTTTATCGCTTCAGTTTTTGTTCCAATAGGAGAATTCCCTCCATCACCAATCAAAAAGAAAGAATGTTCTATTGAACTCTTTTTTGGAAAGGTTTTAGAAAAGTTTTCGTCCTTATATTGAGGGTCATAAGTTGCACAAGAACTTATGAATAATATCATTAAAACTAATGTGATCTGTTTAACAAATCTCATATCAATTGATTAATTAACTATTTTCGTAAAAATAATTCTTTTAAAATAAATGGAAAACCTACTAGTTGAAGTTGAAAAACATGTGTCTTCTTTACTAAGAAATGAATTACCGCACACGTTTATTTACCATAACCTTAGTCATACTCGACGGGTTGTAAAAAGCACACAAGAGCTAATTGAAGGTGAAAATGTATCTGAAGATCTAGTGGAGCTATTATTAATAGCTGCATGGTTTCATGATGTTGGTTATGTAAAAGGAATTGAAAACCATGAAGAAGTTAGTGCTAAAATGGCTTCCAGTTATTTAAAAGAACATGATTATAATGGTAAAAACATAGAGTTAGTTGCCAGCTTAATCAAGTCTACTAAAATGGGTGTTGAACCATCAACTCATTTAGAAAAAATATTAAATGATGCCGATAATTCTCATTTTGGAAAAAAAGGATATGCAGATATTAGTGATCTTTTGAGGGAAGAATGGGAACAGCAGAAAGTTAAAGAATTTTCAGATGTTAAATGGATAAAGGAAAATGTGACCTTCTTTACCAAGTATCATAAATTTTATACTGATTTTGCTCTCGAATATTGGCAACCTCAAAAAGATAAAAACCTTGCCGCACTTTTAAAGCTTCAGAAGAAACTTAAACAAGAAGAAAAGAAAAACAAAAAACGTGACGAGGAATTTGCTTTAAAAAAGAACAAAGCGAAACTGCCTGAACGTGGTATTGAAACCATGTTTAGGGTTACTCTAAAAAATCACATAACACTTAGTAATATTGCCGATACCAAGGCAAACATTCTGCTTTCGGTAAATGCGATTATTGTGTCATTAGTTTTGTCCAATCTAGTGTCAAAACTTGATAATCCGTCAAACGACTACCTTATTTGGCCAACTGTAATTTTCGTGCTTTTTACTGTGATTTCAATCATTCTTTCAATTCTTGCAACTCGACCAAATGTTACTAGTGGAAAGTTCACTAAGGAGGACGTTGCTAATAAAAAAGTAAATTTATTGTTCTTTGGAAACTTCCACAAAATGAGTCTTGATGATTTCGAATGGGCGATGGGAGAGATGATGCAAGATCGAGATTATTTATATTCATCAATGAAAAAAGACTTATACTTTTTAGGAAAAGTTTTAGACAGAAAATACAAAATCTTGCGACTAACGTATAGTGTATTTATGGTAGGTATTATCGTATCTGTTATAGCTTTTGGAATCGCATTTCAAACTTCTGGGGCTGCTCTTTAAAATTACCAGTTATAAAAAAAGCAAGATTCTCAAAAGAAAATCTTGCTGGCCTTTTATTATTATCGAATTAGATTTAAATCTTAAGATTTGATCTCTTTCATCAAATCATCGTACGTATAAAATTCTTTATCATCCTCACTTTTGTGGTAAAGGACACTCACCTTGATTGCTTTTAAACCTGTTACGGCCTGAAGATCTTCTAATTCTACAATCTCAACGTCGGTATCAAGATAATGCTTAGACTGCAAGAACTTAATATATCTTAGGTATTCTAACTCGTCCTCTTTCTGAGAATATACTATACTAATCTTCCCTTTTTCAGTAACTCTTTTATTAGTTCCTTTTATAAAGGCCTTATCGACTCGCTTCTTAACAATCTCGTATCTCGCATTATAAGTACCATCAACATCAAAACGCTTCTCATCCATTCTAAAACTAATTGA
>CAZBCH010000267.1:0-2586 GCA_964490235.1 uncultured Flavobacteriaceae bacterium
ATAAATTTTTTATTCGTTCTTTCCAGTGCATCTTCTGGATTCACGCCTAGGTGCTTACCATAATTGACAAGTGAAAACAGCACATCACCAAATTCGGCCTCGATCTTATCCTTATCTCCTGAGTCCACTTCTACTTGCAATTCTGCCAGCTCTTCTTCTAGTTTTTCTTTTACTTGCTCTGGCTTTTCCCAGTCAAAGCCTACACCAGCTACTTTATCCTGAATACGAGAACTTTTTACCAGCGCTGGCAAAGATTTAGGAACGCCTTCCAGTACACTCTTCTTTCCTTCTTTTAGTTTCAGCGCTTCCCAGTTTGCCTTTACCTCTTCTTCGTCTTTTACTTTAACATCGCTGTAAATATGTGGATGTCTCGAGATTAATTTATCACAAATACCGTTTGCAACACTAGCAATGTCAAAATCACCAGTCTCAGATCCTATCTTAGAATAAAAAACGATATGCAGTAATAAATCACCTAGTTCTTTAGGAATCTCTTCCATGTCTTTGTCTAGAATCGCATCGCCTAATTCATAGGTTTCCTCAATAGTAAGATGACGCAACGATTCTAGCGTTTGCTTGCGATCCCACGGGCATTGCTCTCGCAATTCATCCATAATGGTTAATAAACGATTTATTGCGGCAAGCTGTTCTTTTCGGTTGTTCATTGATGAATTATATTTTCTATTCCTAGGAACCTTATGTGATTTTTGAGTATTACATTCGTATTACTATTGATGATCTCGCTTTCGCGAAAGCGGAACACCTAAACAATAATACTGGCATAAAATTAGTTAGTAAATCAACAAAAACAGTACGATGCGCATTCTATTTATAATTACTTTTTCACTTTTAATTTCAGGCAACAGTTATGCACAAGAATATGTGACAGACGCTACAATGGAAGAAACCGTAATGGTTAAAGATAACCAGATTAAGGTGCTTTACTTCACAGCTCCATGGTGTGGCCCATGTCGTACTATGGCACCTACAATAAAATCTATCGCCACAGATGACTCCATAGATGTGAGCATTTATAAAATGAATACTGATGATAATTTGAGCGATGATATTCTACAGGTTAATTCTATTCCGACCTATTTTTTCATTAAAAATGGTCGTAAACTAGGTCAAAGCGGTAGCGTGATGAAACGTGCAGATATGGTCAAATTAATAGAGCGTCATGATAAAATGACTGTTACAGGTGATCTTCTGGCTTACAAAGGAAAACCGTCTAAATATGAAATCATTGAAGGAGCGCATGAAAAACTCACTAAAAAGAATTTAGAAACGCTGTGGTATGGCAGTCATCAATTAAATGAGCTGGCATGGAAAATTTATCAAAATCTAGAGGATAAAAAAGATTTAAAATGTGCTCTTACTCTTATTAATAGATCTATTGAACTAGAAACTTATGTATCTAATCTAGAAACTAAAGCACATTTACTACACAAGTTAGGTGATTTTAAGCAAGCATTAAAAACTGCCGATAAGGCAAAAAAACTAGCTTCTCAAGAAGGTGAATCTACAGCAATTATCGAGCAACTTATAGAACAAATTAAAGCCGATTCATAAATTATGCAGCATCTTTGTAGCTATTAAAATTGTGCCTTGTTTCATCTAGTATTTGCTTATTTCTCGCACCTCGTTAAGTCTTTTCATTTGCATGGGATTCACTCACCATTTATTTTTCAACTGGAGAAGAACTGTTTACGTGATGACTCTGTAAAGAAAGATTATGAATTGTTATCTCGCTTTCGCGAAAGCGTAGCCGCATCCAACCTTATCCTTAACATTGAAGATCATGGTGCTGGTAGTAAGGTTTTTAAAACTAATAAACGTAAGGTTACCGATATCCTGAAACATAATTGTAGTACTGTAAAAGACTCGCAACTTTTATATAGATTGTGTGCCTATTTTGAGGTAAATGATGTGCTGGAATTAGGTACATCATTAGGCATTGCAACACAGGCGATGGCTGTCGCCCGACCACAAGCTCAAATTACAAGTGTAGAAGGAAGTCCTGAAGTTTATAAGTTTGCTAAACAGCAGCTACAAAAGAGTAATATTCAAAATGTAGAATTAGTCTGTTCCACTTTTAAAGCTTTCTTATCTCAAAGCAGGAATCAAAAATCCTATGACTTGATCTATATTGACGGACATCATGACGGTGAGTCAACGATCTCGTATTTTGAAAGTATTTTAGATCAAGTTCATAATGATTCTGTTGTGGTTTTTGATGATATCTACTGGTCGGTAGATATGACTCGTGCATGGAATAAGATCTGTAAACATTCTAAAGTAACGGCTAGTGTGGACTGCTTTGATTTTGGACTGGTGTTTTTTAGAAAAGAGCAATCACAACAACGCTTTTATGTAAAGCTGTAAAGCTTTATCGTATTACTAACACTTTAATAAACATCTTTCCTTAGAAAAGGAAAGGTGGGCAAAATGAGTAGAACGAATTTTGGTCGGAAAGGTTGGAGCAGATTCTGGTATTTACTTTATAAAAAAGCGAAACCTTTTCCACAGCCCTGAAGGGTGAGATTTCTTGACGACATTGAAATTGAAGTTATTTTTGTTTTTGTT
>CAZBCH010000268.1:0-11812 GCA_964490235.1 uncultured Flavobacteriaceae bacterium
AGATCTTGAGTGAAATTTTTCTCAAATCGTATGTTGGTCCACCAGGTAACAGTAAGATTTCTCTTCAGAATTTCTAAAGCTACTGATCGCATTAAGGCAGGTGGTGCAGCCTCATCAACAAAATGAAATCCACGCTCGCCAGTTTGCTCGATTATTTGTTCCATGCGATCTACAAGTTCATTTGCTGCAACAGGCTCGTAAAGAGAGATATAATCTAGTGAAATATCGCAAAAGGTACATTTTCCCCAGTAACAACCGTGCGCCATGGTCAGTTTGTTCCATCTGCCATCACTCCATAAACTGTGCATTGGGTTTGCCACTTCTATGACAGAAATGTATTGGTCAAGAAGTAAGTCAGAATAGTCTGGTGTTCCTACTTGTAGCTGTTTGTAATCTGGTTTTGAGGTGTTATTTTTATAGGTAACTGCACCATTTTCTAATATGAAGGTTCTTTTAAACTCTTGCTCTTCAATAGGTGTAGCAGTTTTATTTAAAATATAATCAGTGACTAGTTCCAAAGGTAATTCACCATCATCTAGACATATAAAATCTACAAATTCAAATACACGTTTATCTTTTAAAGAACGCAATTCTGTATTAGGAAAGCCGCCACCCATGGCAATTTTAATATCCGGAAAGTGTTGTTTTATGAATTGACATGATCGCAAACCGCTGTATAAATTGCCAGGAAAAGGAACTGACATCACGACCAGTTTCGGTTGAATTTGTTCTAATCGCTCTTTGAGAATAGAAACCGTGATTTTATCGATATAGGTAGGCGGTTGTTGTAACTCTTTATAAAGTTCGTCAAAGGAATTTGCGCTCATGCCTAGACGCTCGGCATAACGACTAAAACCAAAGTGATCATCTACACAATCTACTATGAAATCCGACAGGTCTTCTAAATAAAGAGTAGCAAGATGCTTTGCTTTGTCCTGCATTCCCATGTTTCCAAAAGCCCATTCCAGATCATCTACTTGATCAAATCTCGAGGCTTGTGGCAAGAAGTTGCCAGTACAAATTTGTCTGGCGATAGTATCGTTATGACCTTGTAAAAAAGAAATTACTTCATCTAACGGCCTGATATAATCGTCTTTTAACGCATATATACGCTGGCTATTCTCGCTCAAAATACTATTTTGATCAAATGCATCATCAAATAGTTGCGTCATTCCAGCTTTAGAAAACAATTCTAAAATTACTTCAATTCCTAAATCCATCTGATAGGAATCTATTTCCTTAGTATTTAAAAATCCTTTGATATATGCCGTCGCTGGATAAGGCGTATTCAGCTGTGTAAAAGGAGGCGTAAAAAGGAAAAGTTCTTTTAGCATGGATAAAAGTAAACTGCAAATTTAAGGTATGTGGTGTTTCCGCTTTCGCGAAAGCGGAATAGTTCTTCTAATATCTAAAATAATTATGAAACCGTCTTCAAATTATCATTGACCGCTTGTACATAAGTTCTAGGGTTATTTGCTTTTTTGATGGCTTTAAATACTTTTTGTGGGTTAGGAAAGGTTTGTGACCAATATTCCCAAAATCCCTGCATCTTCATTTTGATAGGAGTAGGACCTTGAAGAAATGCGTCGTATTGTTCATAAATCGTATCATGAAATTCACGGAAAAGCTCCCATCTGTTCTCAGGATATTCTTCAGTATTTGCTTTGATCATGCTGGGTAAGAAGGGATCTGCAATAAGGCCGCGACCTAGCATCCAGTGGTCTATTTTAGGAAAACGTTCTTGCATTAGTCTAAAACCAGCAACGCTAGTAATATCGCCGTTATAATATAATTTATGTTTAGAAGTGTCCAGACAGGTCTGAAAAGAATCAAGATCAACACCACCTTTATAGAGTTGTTTACCAATTCTTGCATGAATAGCGATGCTTTTAATAGGGTATTTTTCTAGAATGGGAAATGCACTTAAAATCTCAGTAGGCTCGAGATAGCCCATTCTCATTTTCATAGAAACGATTACATCAGTTTCTGCATGCACACGATCTAGAATATGATCAATTTTATTAGGATCGCAAATCAATCCAGATCCCATACCTTTTTTAGTCACCATCGGATAAGGACAACCTAAATTCCAGTTCAATTCTTTGTAACCTAAAGATCTAATGTATTTTACTGCAATAAGAAATTCCTCTGCATCATTAGTCATTACCTGTGGTATCAATTCTGGAACACGATTGTTTTCTACTTGCAGGTCTCTTTTATACTTAGCACTTATTTCTGGCTTATTATTAAATCTAATGTATGGGGCGTAGAAAGTATCAATTCCACCAAAATATTTATGCACCGCATTACGGAATCGAAATTCTGTAAAACCTTGTAATGGCGATGAGAGTAGGGTGAAGGACATTAAATTATAGTGAAGTACAAAATTAGATTAATAAATACTGGATTCATGTATCCTTTCTCATATTAATCATTAGGAAAACTTGATCAATTGACTACTTCTGGTTTTCATTTTTACATATCTGTATATCATCGTTATGGAAGCTATCATGTTGAATATCCAGATGCCTAAACCTACAAATAGTAGTTTTTGCGCTTGTACATTGAATTCTTTAAATTCTTTTAATTCTGAAAATAGTGCTGCAATAAATAATAAATTAATAAAAAAAGCCACACCACCTAGAAGTAGACCACTAGTCTTGTTTTTAAATATAAGTTGAGCTACAAGAATAGCAATTAATAAAATGTATATCCAACTTATAGAAAATGGAGGTGTATAACCAGCAAAGAAAATCATGATAATAAAATAATATTCTGGTAATTGAAGTATGAATTTCTTGAGCATAGTGACTGACAAAATATGATAATGAAGAAAGGACTTTATTTATTCTTCTTCGTCTAATTTAGGTAAATCATAAATCAAATCCTCCAAAGCTACTTGTTTTTCTATAATTCCTACTGCTATAAATTCTTCTAGAATAGTATCAACAGTGCTTTTCCATAGCTGGTCATCACTAAATTCTGTGCGCAGTAACCATTGTTGTACATCTCCTACTTGAAGATCATAATGGGAGGCAATAGTTCTATCTATCCTAGGAATATTTTTAAAATCTGCCGTGTAAGTGTTAATAATATAAAGCATACGGGCAAGTGCTTCTTTCTTTTCTTTAATGCAACTTTCAGTAGCCGCTATAACAAAACTAGGCCAAGGAGTGGCTATAGTTTCAAGTCTTTTAAAAATACCTTGATCAACTATAGGTTGGGTCATGTAACGTTCCCATAGAAACAATTGTGCTTTATTACTACTTAATGCTTCTACCGCTCCGTCAAGTGTATTGATTAATTCAAATTCGATATCATCAGTTTCCCAACCGTGTTTTTTTGCTAGTAGATAACTCATCAAATGTGAACCACTACCGTAGCGACTTATTGCAATTTTACCATCTTCTAGCTGTTCAGTGCGGTCTGCTTCAATTTGTCCTGGAGCATGAACGCCCCATAGTAAAGGAGAAGATACATAAACTTGAAGTATGCGAGATTTATTTCCGGCAATAATATCTTTTACAATACCGTCTGTTAGAATACAGGCTACATCTAGCTTTTCTTCTCTCAACAGCTTGCTCATACGTCCAGTACCTTCTGGAACGTCTTCCCATTGTAAATCTATTCCCGCTTTCGCGAAAGCGTCATCTTCTAAAGCAAGATGCCATGGCAAATTAAAATGCTCTGGTACACCACCTATTTTTATGGTTGTTTTTTTATCCATCAATACAAAGATAGTACAGATGTTACAGCATAATACTTATGATTAACATTTATAAAACAATATCATAGATCATTCATAATATGTTAATATAATACGATATGATTTATATTTTAATCAAAAAATCGAGTGTTTTTAATTAATGTTAACAATTGTTGTGGCTCTTCTAAGATATTTACATTCAGTAATTATTAAAAATGGTTGGATAGCAATTAATTTTAATGACAATAAGATAAAGAAATCACCCCACTTTTTTAATTTTTAAATAACTAGCGCTAGGCACAAGAGTAATAGTAAGATTAATCCCAGAGGTAAGAACAAAATCAACATAATCGTTCTCATCATTAATTACCAGAATTGCTTTTTGTGGAGAGCTGGTAGACAGTCCTAAACCTAAAACACTTATTGTTGATGAAGATCCAGGAATAGAGCTGCTATATATACTACCATTTAATCTCATATTCCATTCAATGTATACACCTGTACTTGATCTAAAATTTGATTCTACCTCATAGACGCCTACTGGTAACTTGAGATGGTTGCTAGAGTTGACGGTGGCACCATGAATATCATTATATAAAATTGAGGAATAGTTAAATACGTTTCCTACCAGATCTAGACTTGTACCAGTTTTGGTCGCCAGCATCATGTTGACGTTTGTGAGTAATTTGCACCACTTTGAACGGCCGTGACTCCAGAAATAATATCCTGGTGTACGATTATCAATGGTAGTCGTTAAATAGATTAAAATGCTGTCCTTCTCGGCTGTAGGATCGTTATCTGGAAATTTATCTACTCTAGGTATTAAAATACCGTCAGAATTTGATGGATTTGCAGCGTCCGAGGCTTCAATTTCTAAAGTGGCGTTGGGATCTTTTGTGTTAATGCCTACCTGACTATAACATATCAAGCTTGTGCATAAAAAAAGGGTCTTGATAATCGAATTTCTCATAACTTAACATTTTAATTTAAACTTGATTTCTATAAATAGATAAACTACCTATTACTCTAATTTAAATTAGATGGTTGAGTAGGGGATGCTCAATTACTAATTACACCATTAAGCTAAAAAATTTCTTCAAGAAATGAAATATTATTTTTCTTAAAATTTTTAATTAAAATCAATAAATTGAAATGATTTTGAAGAATATTAAATTTTTATCATCTTGATTTTATTAATTTTTGTAGGAAAAACAAACAATGATTATAAATAAGAAATACTCTTAAAATATTGATAATAAGTTGTTTATAATAAAAAAAAAACATACTCATTAAAGAACCATTAATAATAGTTACACTTCAAGTTGATCAAATTAAAATTAAAGGAGAATTCTAAAAATTATTTTATAGCTTACAGGTAGATTGTTAAAATTAAATGCATTTTATCGATTAACAATAGTTAAGTGTCTAGTTTTTAACATTTAAAGAACAAATTGGCCCATATGTTTAACTATGTTTCTCGACTAGATATTTATAGATTTCTACCTGAGATCTTATGTTTTTATGTTCAGAAGATTTTAATACCATAGGATTATCTTCTCTAGGTGTGTGTAATCGTGCCTTTACATTATCACTTAGTTGAATATTTAATATATCATCTAGTTCATTGTAAATGTCACGATCATAAATAGGAGTAAGTACTTCAATTCTGCGATCTAAATTTCTGCTCATCCAGTCTGCACTACCTGTGTACATAATTGGATTCCCATCATTATGAAACTTATAGATACGACCATGTTCTAGAAATCTATCTACTATAGAGGTTATAACAATGTTTTCACTGATCTTTGGTAATTGTGGAATCAAACGAGAAAAACCTCTTACAATAAGTTTAATTTTCACACCTGCCTGACTGGCTTGATAAAGTAATTTTATAATGCCAGGATCTTCTAGTTGATTCATTTTGGCTGTGATTTTTCCTGATTTACCATTTTCAACAAGCTCTATCTCTCTTCTTATTAAGCTCTCAATTGTACTTCTAGTAGTAAAAGGACTTACTAGAAGGTGATTAGCTCTAGGGATAATAAGGTCTCCTTGTAGCACTTTAAAAGTTCTTAATAGATCTTTGGTGATTTTTTTATGTGCTGTAAAAAGTCCATGATCACAATAGATCTTTGATGTTTGAGCATTGAAATTTCCTGTACCTATGTAGGCATATCTTCTTGCTTTGCCATTCTCTCTTCTTATAATAAGTAAGACCTTACTATGTACTTTAATTCTAGGGTAACTATAGATAACTCTGGCCCCATGTTTTTCAAAGATGCGTCCCCATTTAATATTATTCTCTTCATCAAATCGTGCTTTGGCTTCTACAAAAACGGTGACTTTAATACCATTATTTAAAGCACGTAGCAGGGCATCTGTCAATGCAGACTCATCAGCAACTCGATAAAGGGAAATTTTTATTTCAAGTACATTTTCATCTTGCGATGCTTGATCTATAAAATTTTGTACATAATCAAAAGACATGAATGGAAAATGAACCAGCTGATCTTTTTGAGAAATTAATTCAAAATAAGAGGTCGCATTTTCTAAGTCTTTATGTTTAATAGTTTTTAAAGGTTGAGCATGCAGGCTATTATTATTTGTAGGGTCTGGAAAACTAAAGAAATCATCAAAATTATGATAAGTACCACCAGCTACCATATCAATTTTGCCCAGTCCTAGACTTTTTCTCAGATTTTTTCTAACCTTTTTAGGCATGGACTTGTCGTATAAAAGACGAGTAGCTTGCCCATTATTTCTTTGAGATAATGATTCATGAATCAAATCTGCTAATGTGCCTTCTAGCTCTTGATCCAGATATAATTCTGCATCTCTAGATAATTTTATTTCATAGCAATTACTTACCTGTTTCTCTGGGAATAAATCTGCTAGATTCATTTTAACTATATCATCTAAGAATGCTATCAGATAAACATCTTTCTCCTTAGTGAGTTCTATAAATCTATCATGGCTATGTGATGGAATATTAACAATCCCATATTCTTCATCATTATTAAAGGTAACTAGATAGTATAAGTGTTGATTCTCAAGAAATATAGGACTGCTCTTTGAGGCCTTTACAGTCTCTTTACTAATTAATTCTTTAATATTTTTAAGGTAATATTTTTGAGCAAGAACCTTATGTTTTTGTTTAAGTGTTTGAAAATCTAATAATTGAATTTTATTTTTTTTGAGCTCTGGTACAATTTGGTCAAAAAATATAGTACCTAATTCTTCTTGTTGCGAGGCAACCTTGACTAAGAGCTGTTTTACAAATTTAGATGGGCGCAATGCCAGTTTCTTCCTTATACTTTTATCAACTCGTTTTAGTTGTCGTAATTGTGATACACGTACTCTAAAATATTCGTCTAAATTAGATGAAAATATGGCTATAAATTTCAATCGCTCATAAAGCGGATTACTCTGGTCAGCTGCTTCTTGTAATACTCGATCATTAAAGCTTAGCCAATTGATATCACGATGCTGTAAGGGATATTTATCTTTTATGTCCATAATTTGAAAATAGCGATACTTCCTGTTTAAAACAGATAATTCAAAGTTAAAAAATCATCATTTTTACTAATGGTGCGCGATTACACACCGACTATACTATCTAAAGTAAATTTTATTAATTTTTCTACCGTTTCATTCGGTTGCGTAGAAAACTCACCTGTAGCCCTATTAGCAAGTATTGCATTTAAAGAAACCGCTCTATGTCCTAATAAGGACGCCATAGCATAAATTCCAGCAGTTTCCATTTCTAAATTAGTGATCTTACTACCTTCAAAATTAAAATCAGCAATTTGTGTATTGAGATCTTTTTCTGCAGGTTCTAATCTAATTTTACGGCTTTGCGGACCATAAAATCCTACGTTAGTAATAGTATTGCCATTCTGCATTTCAATAGTTTGAAATTTTTTAGCAAGTTCTCTATCACACATGATCACATATGGTGTAGAATGAAATTTTGATCTTTTGATTTGTTGAGATACCGCTTTCGCGAAAGCGAGATCACCACCATCATTATCATACCAGTGGTATAAACTGTCAAAGCCTATGCCTCTTTGTGATAATAAAAAGCTGTCTACAGGGATATCGCTTTGCACTGCACCACTTGTACCTACTCTAATGATATCTAGAGAGGTAAGGTTTTTTTTGACTTCTCTAGTCGCAAAATCTACGTTAACTAATGCATCTATTTCATTAAATACAATATCTATGTTATCTGTACCGATTCCTGTGGAAATAACACTGATGCGTTTATTTTTATAAACACCGGTATGTGTGTGAAATTCTCTTTTACCTACTTTTAGTTCAATTACATCAAAGTGTTTTGATACTTCTTTTACACGTTCAGGATCTCCTACCGTAATTACTGTTTGAGCTAGCTGATCTGGTTTCAAATTAAGATGGTAAATACTTCCATCTGGATTGATAATTAATTCTGAGTTTGCTATGGTCATCTTACAACTCTAATTTTGCGATGAGAGAAATTTCTACATTTACATATTTGGGTAAATTTGCTACTTCTACCGTTTCTCTAGCAGGTGCAGTAGCTTCTTTAAAATAGCTGCTGTACACCTCATTAACCGTTGAGAAATTACTCATGTCGCTTAAAAATATGGTTGTTTTAAGAACGTGTTCAAATGTCATTCCTACCTGACTTAATAAACTTTTTAAGTGTTTCATAACGAGATGTGTCTCTTCTTTGAGATCATCTATTTTTAGTTCTCCAGTTTGAGGATCAATTGCAATCTGACCACTCGTGTAAAGTGTAGCTTCATAATTATTTTTATAATAAACAGCTTGATTATATGGTCCTATAGGTTTAGGAGCAAGGTCTGTATAGATAATTCTTTTCATAATAGTCAATTGAAATGGGTGAATTAATATTTATGGATGGTATCAAGTAAAAAGAAGTGTAATAACTTTTTAAAATTAAAAAAGTGTGTTACAAGATGCAACACACTTTATATAACTTAATAGATAAATTATTGTTTTTCACTTAATTTCATTTCAAATACAAGATCTGTATTAGGAGGAATAACGCCACCAGCACCTCGCTCTCCGTAAGCTAATCCAGATGGGATGAATGCTATAATCTCATCACCGTATTGCATGCTAAGCATGGCATCTTTAAAGCCTTGCACCATTCCTACTGATGGACTGTATTGTAATGGTAATGGCTTATATGCTTTCATTTTCAACTTTTGCATATTTACATTATCAAATTGCTCTGCTACTTCCAGTACGGAAGTGTCAAATAATTTTCCATTTTCAAAGTAACCACTATAGTCTAGAAGAACTTGTGCGTTATTTTCAGGAGTTTCACCAGTTCCTTTCTTTTTAACATAAACCATAACGTCGCTATTTGATAATTTCACAGCTTTAGCTTTATATTCTGAAATTTCTTTCGCTTTTTGTTCAGTTACCTCAGCAAGTTTCTTAGCTTTTTCTTCTTTTTTAAGTTTAGAGGCTTCTTGACCATCTAGAAAGGTCTGTACGGCATCCCATTTTCTTGCCTCTTTACCTTTTCTTATGATTGATATTTTTTTCATAATCATAGAATCTACAGGACGTGTTCTATTTACCGGAGTCAAAGCAATCGAGTCAATCACTTCTAATCCTTTAATCACCTTACCAAAAACGTTATAGCGCATATCAAGACCTGCATTGGGTTTGTGCATTATAAAAAACTGGCTTCCATTTGTATCCGGTCCACTGTTTGCGGTAGATAATACACCTTTTGCATCATGTTTTAAAGTGTCATTCACTTCTTGATCGTACTTGTAACCAACGTCACCAGAACCAGTACCGGTCATATCACCACCTTGAATCATAAAATCCTTCATTACTCTATGAAAAATTAATCCGTCATAAAAAGGCTTCCCTTTTAATGAATCGTTTACCAAAGGGTGTTTACCTTCGGCTAGAGCAACAAAATTTGCACTAGTTACTGGCGCTGCTTTGTAGTATAATTCGGCAAACATGGTTCCTTTATTAGTTTCAATCTCGGCGTAGATTCCATCTGCTACATCTGGATATTTATCCTCGCAGGAAGATGCCATAAGTAATAATGCTAGTATGGCTAGGAGTCCGTGTATTTTTTTCATTTTACTTTTTTATTTTTAATTTAATTTAATTGAGTTTTATTTTTCTTCTAGATTAATGCCTAATAGTTTTACTCTACTTTTAAAAGGAGTGTTAGCACCTATTCTATTATTATCACCATAATATCCATAAGCTGCATAGGATGGATAATATACGATCATTTCATCACCAGTATTCATTAATTTTAAGGTAGCTCTCATACCTCTAAAAATTCCATATTCTTGATCAAGACTTTTTGTAATTGGTGATAATTCCTCTTTTGAATAAATAGTGTCTCCATTTAAAGCAATAGCATCGTATTCAAAAGTCACACGATCTCCAAATTTAGGAAAGGCACTGATCGTAGAATCTCTTTTAATAAAGGAGTAGTAGAAACCGTTTGCACTGCGTTTATATACTCTTAAAGTATCTACAGTTTCAAGTATTTTTTCAATGGCTTCCTCCTCAGCGGCATATCTTATTTTATTATCTTCAATAGATTGTTCAATAGTAGAGCTAGAGGAATTAGTGATAGGTTTTCTAGGTTCTACTTTCTTAGAACAGCTAGAAATCATAAAGCATAAAAAAACAATACTTATCGTATTAAATAACAACTTCATGGATTTCGTTTTCATAAGAAGGCAAGATACTAATTAATTTGTTCACTGTTTCTTCCATTGTAAGCTCTGATTTACCACCAGCTGCATTTTGATGACCACCACCATCCCAGTTTTCTCTGGCCATTTTATTTACATCAAAGTCACCTTTAGATCTTAATGAGGTTTTAATAATTGATTCACTAGCTTTTTCTATAAAAATTTGTGCAAAAACGATACCGTCTAAACTTAGTGCATAATTCACAAAACCTTCTGTATCTCCTTTTCTAAAATTATTGTCATCCAATTCTTTTTGAGAGAGTGTTATGTAGGCAGTACGATATTGTTCTAAAATCACTAAATTATTTAATGCAACACCTAAAAGTTTCATTCTAGACGGTGTGTTCACATCATAAATCTTACGATTAATCTTCTCACTGTTAGCACCTTTGTCAACAAGATGAGCAGCAACACGTAGCGTTGTAGAGGTAGTTGATTTATATTTAAAACTTCCTGTATCAGTTAATATGCCTGTATACATTGCTGTTGCCATTGCAGGAGTGATCATTTCTGTATCGTCCATCATTTCCAGAAAATGGTAGATCATCTCGCAGGTAGAACTCATAGACGTATCACTATATGTGTAAGTAGCAAAATCATCTGGCTGTTGATGGTGATCAATCATAACAAAATTTGCATTTACATCTCCCAAAACCTTTTCCATTGATCCTGCTCTATGAAAAGCGTTATGATCAAGGTTGAAGATAAGATCTGCATCATACAAAAGTTTATCAGCAGTTGTTTGATCTTGTTCATAATTAAGAAATAGATCGCTGTATTTGATCCATTTAAGAAATAAAGGGAAATCATTGGGACTAATCATAGAAACCTTATGACCTAATTGTACAAGATAATCATACAATGCCGTGACAGATCCTACTGCATCACCATCAGGATTTTTATGAGGGACAATAACTATATTTTTAGAACTAGAAAGTTCATTCTTCAATTTAAAAATTTGTTCTTTAATCATAGGGAAGCAAATGTAGTTATTTACACATTATTTAATTCTTATCTATTGGTCGTTTTTGAGGTCCATCAATAATTATTATAGCCAAAATTTTTCATAATAACGGTAGGATCAGAATAAAATGTTTCTCATACAATATCTTAAACGTACTAAATGACTTATTTTTGCAGCGCATTTTAAAAACAAAACATAAAAAATGGCAACTAATAGAACATTTACAATGATTAAGCCTGATGGCGTTGAAGACGGACACACAGGTGCAATACTTGAAAAAATTACAGCTAGTGGTTTTAGAATCGTAGCTCTTAAAAAAACACAAATGACCGTTGCAGATGCTCAGGAATTTTATGCGGTTCACAAAGAACGTCCGTTTTTTGGAGAATTAGT
>CAZBCH010000269.1:0-15948 GCA_964490235.1 uncultured Flavobacteriaceae bacterium
ATTCCATTCATCCAGTAACCATAGGCTGGTCCAATACTAAATCTGCGATGTACTTAGAAAATGAAGTCGATTTCATTTCTTATCATTATTATGAAGATATCGATGACTTAAGCGCTTCTCACAAAGCCTTAGAAAGTCAAACTACAAATCCTGTGGTATTACAAGAAATAGGATTGCCTAGTTATGATGGATTCTGGACACTTGATGGAAACAACGTTTATGATCAGGCTGAATTTTACGGAAAACTTCTTGAAACCCAAAAAAGAGATAGTGTGAACTATCTCTTTTGGACGCTTTATGATTTTGATGACATCCCAACTGATGTGGCAGGTTCTCTTCCATGGCGCAAAAATAAACAAGCATATTTTGGGACATTAAATTCTGATGGTATTAAACCTGCTTATTTACTGATTAAGAATAACTAATCTGCCCGAAACCTTTTCCCCAAACCTAAAGGGTGAGGTTTCTATTCCTAAAGAAGATAAGAGCTTTTGTTTCCGCACCCTTTAGGGTTGGGGAACAGAAACTATTAACGATGTTTCAATTATCTTATACAACAAAACAAGGCTGTCTAAAAAGGCAGCATTTTGTTATTCATTTTTAGTTGATTCGTATCTTATTGTTATGAAAGCAAGTCTTGTATGGAAGACTAATAATCAGTCTCAATTAAATCTTCTTCCATCAATTTATGATGATTATGTTCGAGATAATCATCCTGTTCGTATTGTAAATACGATTAATGATCATATAGATATAAGTTCTATTGAATGTACTTATAAAGGTAGTGGCACCTTGAGTTACCATCCACGTAATCTGATAAAAATATTGATATACACTTACCTGCGTAATCTTTACTCTTCTCGTAAAATTTAACAAGCCTTAGAGGAGAATGTCCATTTTATATGGCTCAATGGTGGTATTCAGCCGGATCATAACACGATAAGTAACTTTTGTTCTGCTAAGCTTAAAGGAAAGTTCAAGGATATATTCAATCAAGTAGTTATACTTTTAGCCTAACAAGGATACGTGAATATAAAAGATATTTATGTAGACGACACCAAGATCGAAGCAAACGCAAATCGTTACACTTTTTTTGTGTAGGGTAAAAGTATAAAGAACTCACGCGAGCGTATTAAACAACAACAAAGAATACTGGCGTTATGTAGAAATTATATATGCAGATGAAGCACAGCAGCCCAACGAGCCAGATAGTTTTGATGCAGTAAACCCAGAAGAAATATCTAAAACTATAGACAAGATTAACCAAGCATTAGAAGGTAAAGCTATAGATAAGGAGGTAAAGCAAAAGCTTAACTACGCCAAGAACAACTGGCCAAAGAATGTTACAAAGTATAATAAGCAATAACAGCAGATGGGAGATCGTGACTTAATGAGTAAGACAGATCCTAATGCCACCTTTATGCGTATGAAAGATAACCATATGCAGAACGGGCAAATCAAACTTGGCTATAACCTGAAAAAGGCCACTATGGTTTCCTAAAAGTAAACTGCACACTATTTACTAACAACTAATAACCTTGTTATTCAAAACATTAACTCAATATAAAAATCAGAGCTAATAAAAAAGACCGCCTAGATTGTTTCTAGACAGCCTCGTTTAATTGCATGAATCAAATATTATTTCTTGATGAAACGACGAGTAGTTGTTGCATCTCCATTAGAAATATTCATGATGTAAACACCATTTCTCAACCCTGATAGATTGTCAATCTCGAGTGTTCCATTACTTGGGTTATCAAATTCTTGTGTGATCACCTGTTGCCCTAGAGTATTGAATACTTTTACAGATGCATTTTCAACTGTAGCATTTCCTAAATTAATAGTTATTGTATCTCCAGTTACCGGATTAGGGTGTACAGACAAATTTGCACCAAAGGCTACGTTATCGTTACTTAAAGTAACTGTTTGGAATACGATTTCAAAACGAGATGCATCTAAGCTCTGCGCATCATTCATATCTACTGTGAAATTCACAGCCGTAGAAGTTCCTTGAACCAGCTCTGTCATGGTGCCCGTAAAGTTATCTCTCAGATAAGCTGTAAGACCTGGTAACACATCAACCGTAGCGTCAATAGTGTATGCAGTGGTTAAGTAGTTTGTTAGACTCAAGTTGATCGTCTCAGTATCCGTAGGGAGTGATCTTCTTTCTTTAGCAAGTAATTCACCAGTGGTTTTTGCAATAGCGATATTTGTATTTAAACCATTTAGTTTAGTTGCATCATTAACATCAACGTTTAGATTATGAGTTGTATCAAAATCGATATACAATCCATCACTTTCAGATTGACCATTATTAAAACGAGACGTTTGATATAACTTCAATCTAAGAGCTTGCGTTAAAGGAGATGTGCTAAATACAACAGCATTGTTATTTCCAGCGACCTTATTTGCTTCGTTAAGAGTAACAGAAGTAGCACCTGAAGCAGCTTGAAAGAAAACAGCCTGACCAGCATCTAATACATTTGTAGCTGCACCTGCCGTTCCTGTTCCATTTGCGATGTCAATAGAGGTATAATTACCCTTAGTTCCCAGATTAGGATCCCAGTAGTACATATCTGCTCCAGTACCTGTTGCTGTACTTGCCATAGAAACTTTGGACTGGAATGGATTTGCAAGTGCAAAGAATTCACCTATAGCAATTCCAGGAGTTACTGTCATTGATCCGGTCATTAGAGTACCTGTGGCTCTTAATGTGGTAGCTGTAGGAATTGCAGCATTGTTTGATAAGTCTGTAGTTCTATCTCCTCTTACAAATAATCGGTAGTACTCACCAGCGTTTAAAATTTCGGTTTTTGTGTTAGTTACTGGTACCCAAGCTTGATTAGAAGCATCCCACTTAAACATGCTATTAGCACCAGAAGCGGTTTCATCAAGACCTGTTGTCGCATTAAAGTTACCTGCTGTACCAGTTGTTCCTGTTACTTGCACACCAAAACCTGATGCATTATTACCAGCTTCTTGCCAGCTATCAAACACTGTAGGTCCAGAAACTGTTGAACCTATAAAACGATAAGCTCTATTTCCTGCAGGTATGTAGCGTTCTACGTTTACATTACCGATAATACTTGCTGTAGCTCCGACTGGACCTACAACAGCTGTTCCACTCGCATCACTCCTAAAGGTCAAGTTACCGTTAGTATTCAACTGACCTTGAGCAGCTGTAAGCTGTTTTATAATGACCTGTGGACCATCTACGTTCACGCTCACAGCACTATTAGATATTAGGTTGTCAATTGTACCGTCACCAGTGATGGTCTGAGCAGCAGAACCACTCATACTTACGGAACCGTCGCCCAATACCGTTCCATCATTAGACAGATCACCGCTAACAAGCACGTTATTACCGTCTACATCTAAAGATCCACCGTCCATAATAGTAATATTGTTTGCGCTAATGTCCGCACTGAGTACCGCTGGGCTACCAGCCATAACTAGTACATCATCCGCTGCTGTGGAAGCACCTTCTGGTGCGTTATTCCATGACGTACCGTCCCACACATATGCTGGTAGGTTACTAATTGCAAAATCATCAATAGACAAGTCTCCTTGGAATGGATTAGCGCCAGTACTTTTCGTAGTTTGAAATCGAACGATAATGGTTTGATTAAGGTAATTAGACAAATCAACAGTTTGTCTAATCCACGGATTAGCATTAGCAAACTGCTGTTGACCTGTAATAGTTAATCCGTTAGTAAACGTAATTCCTCCATCCGAAGAAACATCTACAGTAAAGTCAGTTACCCCAAGTCCATATGCATGGTAATAGAAGCTGATACCTGGGTTAGTTAACCCTATTAAACTTACAGATGGAGACAATATAGTGGCTACATCGCCTCCTGAGCCATCAGTTGCTTCTACGTAGAGAAATGTGGTTCCACTGAAAGCGCTGGACGGTCCTGTATTAGGAGTAATTGTTCCTCCAAATATGTCAATTGCCCAATCATAAGCGGTTGCACTAGTATCTGTCCAACACCTTTCAGAATCAAAACCTTGAGTAGCTGTAAAGCCCTCAAAATCTTCTAAATACGGTGAAGTAAATACACTTGGACAATCTGTCCTGCTTGTAATAAAAGGTACGAATGCTGTGCTACAACCTGGACGTACGTAGACATCATAGTCAGTATTTGGCGCAAGGCCAGTAACAGTGAAAATTGTAGAGGTTGCGTTAGTAGTTCCAACTGCAGGTATAGGGTCTCCTTCAGGTACAGCTACCACTTCCCAATCAGTTGAAGCTGGGGCGGAGTTATCAATCCAAGATACGGTGATGCTATCCTCAGTTTCCGCATTTACAAATAGTGTATTTATATCACCGCAGAATGAAGTAGAACATGCATTGACTGCTAATTCATCTACTGAAAAGTCTGACTCATATTCGAATCCAGGTCCACTATAATTTTCGTCAAACGTATAGGTAAACTGAACGTACAGATCACCACCAACAAATGCGGTAGCGTCTATACCTATTTGGTTCCAAGGACTTAACTCATCTGTTTGTAGCTGACCTGTCCATGTAAATGCTACCGGAGATGTGGTGAAGTTTGTTGTTGATGAAAGTCTCACTTCAAAAGTACCGATGTTTACCCCATAAGCATGCATCCAAAAAGACAGTTCTACATCTTCGGTTGCAGCAGATAAATCAATAAGAGGTGAGACGATAGAACCAGTGTTACTTGTTCCAGTAGAAGTTTCAAAGTATAAATAAGAACCTCCTGAATCCTGCGCATCACTTGGTCCAGTGTTACTTGAGCCTGTGGTACCTGTCTCACCAAAACGCCAAACTCTACTTCCTGTTCCAAAGTCTCCAGTCCAGCCTCCGGCTTCAGCAAAATCCTCTGAAAATAAGATTGTATCTGTACCTGTGGTACAGGTTACTCCACTGGGCATAGTAGGTAAAGTAGTAAAAGAAACTGGTCCGACGGTATCACTTAATCCATTACCATATGCAGAACAATCTTGAGTAACATAAATATCATAAGTAGTTACCGCTGTGAGACCTGTTAGTGATGCCCCATCAGCTTCACCAACAACAGTAGTTCCTGAGCCAGGTGTAAAACCAGGCGCACCGTACTCTACAGAAGATACCACAGATGGACCGTCATTTCTCCAAAAGACTTCAGCACTTACATCTGTCAGATTAAACGTATTAACGCCTATTGGATCTACACAAAACTCCGCAGTTGTGAAAGTAACTGGGGCAATAGACCAGTTACCCATACCAGCTGCACCACATAACTCTCTAACATATAGATCATACGTAGTGTCCTCAGAAAAAGCGGGCCCGTTAGGTGCTACGCCTGTTCCTATGTCTGTAGTGATGGTGGGCATGTTACCTGTAAAAGAAGGATCTTGTAAAGCTCCAGAGGCCGCTGTTGTTGCATCAGGCGCCGATCCACCTGTAAGAACTGCGTAATACTGAAAGCTACCTGCACTAGCCGCATTACCACTCACGAAAGTAATATTTGCCGTAGTAGGAGTAACAGAATTTACCACGAGTCCACTTATGTCAGGACAAGCTGGTGGTGTGCGTACAACGAAATTATCTACAAAGAAATCATAGTCTGGTTGAGCTGCCGTATCATCAACCGTTCCTTCATTTGCCCAAAAAGCAAATCGTACAACACTACTCGTGATGGCTGATAGGTCTACATTCACCCTATCACCTGCTGTGCTCGGTGTATTACCAGCATCCCAAGTTTCTAAGTTCAACCAGGTAAATCCACCATTTACGGTGTATAATAGTTGTACCTGATCATCACTACCCATGGTTCCAGGACCACCTGCGGTAGCACCTTCAATGGGATTAGAGTTTCCAGTATCTGTGACCGCAATATCTACAAGTAACTCATAGCCGCCTGCAGAAAGATCCAAGACTGGTGAAAGTAGCCACTCTGTGTCTACGCTACTGTTGAAACGAATTTTAACTGCACCAGTAGTACCATTATTACCAAATCCAGCTGCGTCCCATGAACCGCTGCCTAAATCAAATGGTCCAATACCAATAGTTGGAGCGCCAAATCCAGCCTCTTCCCAACAATCTGGAACAAACGTGTTAAAAGTCTCGATATAGTCTGGCACGTTTACCGCTTGACAAGCTGTAGAGAATGCGACTGGACCTATTTGATCAGATAAATCAGCGCCACAAGCACTAGTCACATAGAATTCATAATCTGTAAGTGGTGTAAGTCCAGCTATAGATACAGGAGAAGTCTGGTTAGTAAGAATAATTCCTGTTCCAGGTGTGAAACCAACCTGACCATATTCTACGGTAACAGACATTTGAGTTGTATTGTCTACAAATGTTAAGTCCGCAGACACATCAGTAATGTTAGCTGCACTTACTAAAGCTGGATTAGGACAAGCTGGCGCTTCAATTATAGATATATCATCTAAACCTATATCACCATAAAAATCATCACCTGATCCACCGCTCTCTGCACGGAAACGAATATTTACCACATCATTTACGGTAAAAGTAGATAGATTAAAACCTGTTTCTTGCCATGCTGAGTCTCCTGTATTTATTAATCCTATAAGTGTCCATCCAGCTGCTGTGTTTGCCTCGACGTATACCTCATTAGCTGGAGCGTATCCAGTGGTACACATCCAGTGATACATTCGTAAAAATGGTGTCGTAAGCGCAGAAACATCAACAGGCTCCATGGTTAGGATAACCGTAGTATCAGTACCGCTCATATCAAGACCAGCAAAGAAACCTGAGTTTCCTGTTCTATCGGTTGCAGCTGTCGCACATCGAGTTGTATTCCAGAAAGTGTTTGCACCTACCACCCAAGGACCACCTGTAGGTGCCCCTGTAAACCAGCCGTTAGGAATAGCTGCGGTATCAAAACTCTGTATATATGGTGCTATCGCTGTAACATAATTCGCTGACGCATTTACAGGTTCCGTGAATGCACTGTGATTTGTAGGTGTGCTGTCTCCCTTTGCATAGAAATTACTATAGCTAGTTTCCGCTGTTAATCCAGTAATAGTAGCTGGATTGCTTACATCAGTATGAGTAAGTGCTATCGTAGGTAATGAACAAGCTGCAACTACCTCATCATCATAGTCTGTTACCGTAATGCGATCATTATTTATCCATGGGGTTTCTGTAGGTAGAGTAACGGACATGCTGTTAGGACTAGAATCCGTGTCATAAGCCTCTACAGCAGTTAAATTGTCACCATTTGAGTAGGTTGCAGTCACAGGTTGAGCGGCAACACAGTATGCAGTCAACAGACCTAATAATAAGGTGCATAGTAACTTTAATTTCATAATAAAGGATTTAGATTGGCGATTGAGTTTATCTCTGTTCTTGGGTAAAAAACACATACAATTTACATAGAAACATGCAACTAAGCTTTCCGTTGCTAAAAGTTTTAGATGAAGCGTATTCAAACACCGTCCAACAAATGTTGATTTTTTGGATCTATTATATGTTGTTAAGTTCAATTTTTGATCTGTTTTTCTATTGTTTAATAGTGTTGAGGGACAACAGTTTGTATGCTAATCTCGCTTTCGCGAAAGCGTAACAAAGCAAACCAAGGTGTAATTCAATAAGCTCTTTTAGTAGCCTTATTTACAAATCCTATCACATCTTGCGTACCGAATAACTGAAGTACAAAATCATGGTTAAAGAAATTACCTAGAAAGGCTGCCTTTTACCGTTCATCATTTTACTGTTTATAGCATGCAACTGTATAATAAATTAAGTGCTGAAGTAAAACGAGAACTCAAACGTGAGGCTAGAAAAGAACGCCTCACTATTTCCTTCTATCAGTACCATCAATTAGGAAATCCACGCCTGTTTAGAGATTACTTATTCCTTCACTGGTATCCTATAGATGTTTTAGGTCGCATTTATGCAGCTCATGAAGGAATTACTGCACAGCTGTCTGTTTCTGAAGATTGTTTTGAAGCGTTTAAAACCTTCCTAGATAGTATTGATTTTTTTATATGGCGTACGCCTTAACATCACTAGAGAAAAGGATAATGAAAGTTTTTTAAAGCTTAAAGTGAAAGTGCGCCATAAGATCGTAGCAGATGCACAGGATGAAAACACCTTTGACGTAACAAATTTAAGGTATGCATGTAGATCCTGTAAAATTCAATGAACTTATTGAAGATGCTGATGCCACCTTTATGCGTATGAAAGACGACTATATGCAGAACGGACAACTCAAACCTGGCCATGACCTGAAAAAGGTCACTTTGGGTTACTAAAAGCAAACTGCTCACTTTTTACTGATAACTAATAACCGTGTTATTCAAGACATTAAATCCAATATAAAAATCAGATCAAATAAAAAAAGACTGCCTAGTTTGTTTATAGACAGCCTCATTAGATTCTAAAATATTAAAACTCTTTAAGCTGCAACAGCCATATGAGTTGCAGTAACGGACTGATTATTGAAAACGTTTAAATACATTTTTGTAATTATAGACATAGGTAATGCTGTTGCAGCCTTGTAATTAGTTCTTGCGATTTTATTTCTGTAATCTTTATTTACTACTAGCGTTTCAATTGCTGCGGCTAGACTTTCTATACTTTCTGGTTCAAAGAACTCACCTTTATAACCTTCTTCTTTTACTAAGATGCTTAAATCTCCTAAATCTGGCATAACAACAGCTTTTCCATAACTACCAGCTTGATGTAATACTCCAGAACTTCCTGTGGTAGATGTATAAGGAAATACTACCATCGCGCTTTCTGAGAAGATAACAGGAACATCTTCTTCGGCTACATAACCAGTAAAGGTGATGTTAGAAATATGACTGTACTGTTTCTTTACATTTTCTAGATATCCTAATGTGTTAGGGTTATCGGTTCCTGCGATGACTATTTCTAGATCTTGTCTGGTATTTGATCTTACTAATTCTACTGCTTCAATAAGTTTCTCTACCTTCTTGTATGTACCAAATTTTCCAAATGTCATGATCTTCAAAGGTCCTTCAGGAAGTTCATAACTTGGTTCTTCTGGAATTTCAAAAGTACCGTGTGGAATAAGTAAACAGTTTTTTGCGTTATACTTTTCTTCTAATATATCAACATACTTACTTATGGTTAACACCACAGTATCTGCCTTAAGAATTACACGAGTTAACATCTCTCCTATAAAATTAAAAACACCCATTTTAATTTTATTATCTGTAAATCCAGCGCTTGATAAGTCCACTGTTTCCATGATATTATGAAGTAAAACAGTTGTTTTTACTTTCATCAACTTGGTCAACCATGGAGAAAACAACCCAAGAGCCGCTGGAATTTTCTTATCACCAAATTTCATGAATTGCAAATTATACAATACGTGATCTGGACGACTTTTTCTTATTGCTTTAGCGATAGATAATAAGTTAGTATAACTATTAAATTTCCAGCATGGTTGAATGGTCACTTTGCAGCCTTCTTCTTTAAAATCAACCTCAGTATTTGCAGCACTGTCATCGGTAAGTAAAACCAATTCTGTGACTTCTTCATGCTGTCTAAAATGCTTTACTAAATGAAAAGCATATTCATTAAGAGTTACTTTACTAGGTGGATATGCGGTTACTAGAGCTAATTTCATGATGTTGATTTTAAAGTGTTAGGACTATATGGAAAAATTAAGCGGCTGTACTGTAGAAGTTCTGCGGATTGTTAATCTCATTATATAGCTGTACAGCATCATCTGGAGTGGCTCCATAAAATAGGAACTCTTGATCATCAGTCAGGTTGTTTTCTATTTTGATAAATTCTCTAAGTAACGATTTCTGATTTGATGTGACATTGCAAAAGTTTACAATGACTCTAGATTCTATCTCTACTAATCCTTTAAAGAAGTTGACTATTTCAGTAATATGAGAGCTGGATACTGCACCTTTTAAACAAATTACTCCTTCTATGTTTTTGATTTCTAATGCCATGATATTTATTTTTAAATCTTGTTATTGTTATTTGACAGTACAAATATCTACTACACTTCCCTTGATTTTAAGAAATTACGATGGATCGACATTATGTATCGATGAATGATCGATTCCGTTCGTTTGAGTTTTTTTAGTTTTATAATGATCAATAGTGAAATAAGAAACTTGGGCTACAAGCAGCGCTGCCATCACATAAACCTGAGCCATCACTACTTCAAAAAGATTCTCGTGAAAAAAGATGATCGCCACAACTTGTAGCATACCAAAAACTGCTGTGATAATGATAGGTTGGTATGTATCGATAGAAAGAAAGTAATAGGCAAAGATATTAGACAGTGCAAAAAATGAGGTAGCCATTGCATACCATCCTAAAAGTCCAGCTATACTTCTATATTGCTCGCCAAAAAGTACATCTACTGCAAATTCTGGAAATAAGAACGTAAAACTTACAATCGCAACAGATAGTAGTGAAATGTAACCCAAATACTTTTTCAAAATAGGCACTGGATTTTTTCCCTGTTTACGCTTTTCTAATACTTGTGGTAAAAGCAACATCACAAACATCCAGGTGACAAAGTATACCACTCTACCTATTAAGGCCAGTGAAGCGTATAAACCTGCATCATAAGATGGAAAGTAGTGTTTAACTAATAGGATATCGCTATTGTTACACACTATTTGTGTGAGCTCATAACATGCGGTAAGTATAAAAAAGAGCGTGATTTTTTTCTGCTGTTCTTTAGGTAGAACGAGTTGTTGTGTGTTTTTTATAGCACCTTTTTGAAAAGGAAATAAACCAGCGATAAAAGAAATAGCGATGGCTATGGAAACGGCATATTCTGAAGGTAAATCAAATAGGATCAGGAAACCAAAGGTTAAGAACAATCTACCTAACATCTCTAATTGATAGGTCATCGCAAGCTTACCAAATTTGCTTTCGCCTTGTAAAACCCCACGATTGACACTCATGATAAAATACAAAGGTATCGCCAGTCCAAAGGCAATGAACATTCCGGCAGACTGCGTTTGAAAAATGTTTTGTAGTTCACTGGCAAACACTACCATTAACATTCCTAAAATCACTCCTGTACTTAACGAATACTTGTATGCTTTTACGATTAAATTATCTCGTTCATGTTGCACTAATTCTACCGTGAATTTTGTCACCGTTAATTGAAAAGTCATCGCAACAAATGAAAGTACGAGTAGCAAAGTGATCAATATCGCAGCGTCTGCAAATTGCGTAGGGCCTAAATAACGACCTAATAATAGATTGTATAAATAATTACCACCATTCACCACAAAGGCGCTCAACATAAAAAGTTGTTCTTGAGTAATGGACTTCTTTATTTTGTGTGCGATGGCGATCATAATACTATTATTAAGAAGTGATTAATTGAATTACACCTCTATGAACTCTTTTATGCACAATAGATAACCCAGCAGATTCAGGTGCAGCTTTCACATTATGAACGACTCTTAACGGATTGTTGTTTTTTATAATTGTTAAAGACATGGCTGTTATAATTTTTAATTACGATACAAATATGCAGTCTTATCAAAGTCTTAAACCCAGTATTTCGACGAGTTCAAATTAGGTGTAGACGAGTGGTAAGAAAACCACTTTTAACCAGATTATGAGTTGGATATGTGTTCCGCTTTCTTTGAGAATTTCGCTTTCGCGAAAGCGGAATAAAAACCACCTTTATATAGAGATAGCAGCATCTTTAAAAAGATCGACTTTTTTAGATTCAGGATGCTGAACTGACGTTGATCTAATTTGAACCTCTTTGAATCGACGAAATGTATAGTCGAATGGTAGGTAGCCACAGATTAAGACGGCTATAAGTGGTTATAAATTGCAACTGTAAATAATCACAAAATGAAAAAGTTAGCTTCTCTTATAATAATGTTTGTCAGTTTAGTGTCTTATGGACAAGATATGAACGACGGTTTCTCTCTATTAGAATCTGGGAAATATGCCGAAGCTCAAAAATTCTTTGAAATCATTCTTAAAGAGTATCCTACTAATAAAACTGCAAGACTTTGTTATGGTCGTGCTTTAGGACTTAATGGCCACACGGCTGAAGCAAAAGAATTATTTAACGCACTGCAAGCCGATTATCCTACGGACTTTGAAGTTTCTTTAAATGTAGCCGAATCACTTTTGTGGAATAAAGATTATGAAGATGCAAAAACCATGTATGTGAATTTGGTGCAACAAGATTCGACTAGTTTTCCTGCTACATTAGGTTATGCAAATACCTTATCTAACTTAAAAGAATATGATGATGCCTTATTATATGTGAATAAAGCACTAGAAATCTTACCAGGCAATGCAAATGCTATGGTTTCTAGAAAGTATATGAGATTGGGAAAAGCGGCTCAGGTTTTGGTTTTTCAAGATTATGATACAGCGATTGCCTTATTAGAACAAAATTTACAAGATTTTCCAAATGATAATGATTCTACTATGTCACTTGCAAACGTTTATGTGACGAGCCAAGATTTTGAAAAAGCAAATGCGGTTTACAGCAGTTTAGAAAATCCAGTTGCAGGTCTTATAGGACAGTCACTAGTAGCACATTTGATGCGTAAGGATAAAAACGCTTTAGAACTTGCTGCAGCCGCTACCAGACTTGCACAAAACGATTCTATAAAAATGATGGACAGTCAGGAACGATATGTACAAGCTTTGATCTGGAACGGTAAATACAAGCAAGCAAGAACACATATTGATTCTTTGACCGCACAGTTAGGATCTACTAATAGATTAGTGGCTTTAAATGCATCCCTTTCCATGTATACTGGAAAAATCAATAAAGGAATTGACTATTACAAAGCTATTCTTGTTAAAGACAGTACTTCTTTTACTGGTAATCTAGGAATAGCCAATGCTTACCGAGGTCAAGGAAATCTTGCTAAAGCTTATGAATATGCTCAAAAAACATTAAGCTATTATCCAGAGCAAAAAGATGCCAAAGCTCTTATCGCCACTATAGATAATTCATTAACGCCATCAGTAAATACCACAGCTGCCTACACAAGAGATAATGGAGATAATGAGGCTTATGGAGCCAGCATCAATGCGACGATTCCTTTTTCTGACCGATTTACGACTAGTTTAAATTACAGTTATAGAACGACGGAAAATATGACGCAAGGTAACATGGCAAACAATACCAACATCGTGTTAGGTGCTAAATACCGTATGAAAAACAACACCTGGATTGAAAACACCGTAGGTTTTACCAAAGCAGATGCAGACACGAATAGTTATACCGATGTAAATGGCTCTATTTTCTTAAAGACACAACCATTTGCTTTACAAAATCTAGAAATAGGTTACAGTCGCGAACTGCAAAATTTTAACGCTGCGCTGATAGACGAAAAGATCTTCTTGAATAATTACATGCTTAATTATAATATGGGAACAACCTTTAATCTAGGATGGTACACTGGATTGATGCATACCCAACAAACCGATGGCAACTCTAGAAACTTATTATTTACTTCTTTGTATTACACTTTTACCAAATCTCCAGCCTTAAAAGGAGGAATCAATTACCAATACTTGAGTTATGCAGAGCAAATCCCAGAGCAATACTTTAGTCCAAGTAAGTACCAAGCCGTTGAAGTATTTCTAGATCTTAATGGATCTGCGGGAAAATGGAGTTATAATGCCAATGTCGCTGGTGGATATCAATTTGTAGAAAACGACGACGCCACTACCTTATTAAGAGCAGAAGGAAGAGCAACGTATAGCTTTTCGCCTAGATTACAATTAGGTGCATATGGAAAATACAGCAACATCGCCAGCGCCACCGCAGCAGGTTTTGAATTTACTGAAGTTGGTGTTAGCTTAAGATTGTTAGTAGGCAAAGGGAAAATGTTTAAATTTTAAACTAACGTCAGTCTGAGCTTGTCAAGCTTAAATTGTCAGTCTGAGCTTGTCAAGCTTTGATTGTCAGTCTGAGCTTGTCGAAGACGTTTTTAAGTTAAGAAAACTGTGTGCGCTCTTTTGAAGACAATCCTTTCATAAGATTAGCTTTTTCAAAAGCTCTTGTTATGTGATTAATAACAACTCCTACAGCTTATTTATATTTGGTTATGACTTTAGATTCTATGAGTTTATCCCGATCATAGATATGGATAAAGTGTATATTTGGGAAGATATAACGAGTTAGCTGCAATAAAAACAAACTACCATCTATTTAAATGACGGAAAAGATAAAACAACTCTATTTATTAACAAAGCAATGGTTTTGGGCATTACCAGTGTGGAAAAGAGCTATTTTGAGTTCATTGATTGGAGCAATCGGAGGTTCATCCGTGATAGGTTTTTTTAATAAATATGCTCTTTACTACCACGCTATTCAACAAAACTTTAGAGTTCCCGTAGAAGGTGTTGAATACTTAGATTTAGCAGTTACTCTTCTTTCTTTCGCCATTATAAGTATTTCAATTTTAGGTACAATAATCATTTACAGCATAATTAATTTCACTTCAAATGTAATTGTAAAAGTTTTTGCTAAAACGGCAAGTACTAGAAGAACCGCAACTTTCAAAATCGTACTTATGATAACTCAGTTAATGGCTGCTGGACTATCATTATTTAGATTCATCGCAGAAAAATTATTTAATCAAAATCTTGACTATTTAGATACGGAACTTCAAGTACCTAATTTATTGATTTACCTTTTTATTGCTCTTTTGGTTATCATAATACTTGGATTTATTTTTATGAAAAGAGTGCAAGGAAGAAAAATTTTCACCTTGATTTCAGTAGTTCTAGGTATTTCACTACTTACAAGTTCTTTGTTTAATCAATCAATTTATCAAGGCTTTTTAAGAAAGATTCAATATGGTGGCGAAATACCAATTCAAATAGAATACAGAAAAGCTGATAATACACAGTCTTTAACAAAAGGGTTACTATTAATTAAAACTAATAAAAGTTTGACTTTGAGAAATCTGGAATCAAAAAATATTGAAGAAATACCGATTGAAAGGATTTCAAAAATTATATATGAACAAAATTAAAGCAGCTAACAATGGCTATAAGTAATTGCTTGTTATCGCCTACTTTGGAAATTCCTGCGGAATTTTCAACTCGGTGCGTACTTGCAGAGTTAAGTACTAACCCACGCAACTACTCATAGCCGAGACCGTTGTGGTGCATTTACTCAACAAACTCAATGAGACCGAATTGAAAAAAATATGGAATCGAACGTTGTAAAAATAGTTGAGTGTTTTAACATCGCAGGAATCGGAATTTTAACAGAGTTGAAACATAATGCTAACGGAATTCCACCGAATACTGAAATAATTGATATAACTTCTGACGAAACCTGGATCATTAAAAAACGTGTTCACCACGGAATTTTGATATTGGACAATTCCGAAAAGTATTTTGAATGTGAAACTGAATCTATGCACGTAGACAGCGTTTTCAAAACGCTAACGGAAAGAAAAATAGCAGTGGAAATAGAATTGAATAAAAGAAAAAATGGAGTTTATATGTATTTAATAAAGCCTGAGAAGAAGAAACAGAAATTAAAACCGGAAATTGGAACTGAATTAAAAATAAAAAAACGACACCACAACAATGGCTATAAGTAATTGCTTTGTCTCGCCTATTTGGGAAATTACCCAGGAATTTCCAACTTAGTGCGTACTTGCAAAGTTAAGTGCTAACCCACGCAACTACTCATAGTCTAGACCGCTGTGCGTAATTAAAAAAATGAACGATATTACAATAGACAGATTTGAGAACAAGCCAGAATTTACTTCTGATTTAGCGGATTTTGACAATTCTAAAACGGAATTGCATATTCGTGCAGACGTAAAAAACAGAAAGCTCTTAAAAGAACTGAATATTGAAAAACTTTGGCTAATTGGAGCTAAAGAAAAAGACATAGAACAAATTTTTTCGCTTCATCAACCGAAATTTGTGAGTCTTTACCAATTTTTGGCAAAAGATTTAAGCTGTTTAGAGAATTTGAATAAGTGCGAAACTCTAAT
>CAZBCH010000270.1:0-8518 GCA_964490235.1 uncultured Flavobacteriaceae bacterium
TACGAAGTAGTCGCACCTGGGTTTAAATATAACATGACAGACATTGCGGCATCCATAGGAATTCATCAATTGCATAAACTTTATAATTTAAAATATCATCCAGCACCATGGTCCATTCATAACTCGCCTGATGTCCAAACATGACTATCATGGGTTGATTCGCTTTCGCGAAAGCGTTAACCATTTCTGGATTTTTACAAACAAACCTTTTATTCATAGCCTCTTTACTCATACCCATAGATTTAATCATTTCTATAAACATGTCGCAAAAATGACGTGTACTCTTTTTGGCTAAACTATTGATTTCTTTTTCTGATTTGTTAGGAAAAGCAATGTTCAAATTTTTTCTTATCACATCTTTTCGGTATCCTATGATGTAATAAACAATTACATATACAAAATCACTAATAAAATATACAACGGGAAAAGGGAGACGAGAAATCACCCATAGAAAAGGATATATTAAATAATAAGCAATGGCTTGCATGAACTAAATTTGCGCAAATATACTATCTTGTATTTTATTAAAATTATTCATGTTTAACTTAGATATCGTAACAATAGTAATTATCGTACTGAATGTAATTGTGAGCTTTAAAGGTTTTAATGATTACATATTTAGAGGTAATTACTTATTTAATATAGCAGGCATTCAAAGAGGTGAACAATATCGTTTCTTTACAAGTGGATTTCTTCATGCAAACCAGAATCATTTGTTTTTTAACATGTTGACTCTTTTCTTTTTTGCAGGTACTGTAGTATATAAACTAGGTAATATAAAATTTCTTATAATCTATTTTGCTAGTTTATTAGCTGGTAATTTTCTTAGTTACCTTATACATAAAGAAGAATATCATTATAGTGCGCTAGGAGCAAGTGGAGCAGTTTCAGGAATCATTTATAGCGCAATACTGTTAGAACCTACCATGAAAATTTATTTTGGTATTCCTGGATGGTTGTTTGGAATCGGTTATTTAATTTACTCCTTTTATGGAATGAAAAAATTAAATGATAACATAGGTCATGATGCTCATTTTGGAGGAGCAGTAGCCGGTGTATTATTGACGTTAGTTTATGATTACTCTCTCATTTATACCAATACAATAACGGTTATCGCTATGTTTGTTACAATTGTAATCTTGTTTATACTGATGAAATTTCTTAAGAACTAATAGTTATGAAGAGCCTAGTAGTTCTTCTAACTTATTATGCAACTGTTGTCCTCTCAAATTAGTTGCTATAATTACTCCATTTTCATCTAGTAAGAATGTGGCAGGAATCGCATTAACATTGTACAGTTTTGCTAGCGGACCAAAATACATTAATCTAGATATGTGATTCCAGTCCATTTTATCTTTTATTATAGCATCTTTCCATGCCTGTTCTCCATTAGGACGATCTAGTGATACACTTATAATATTAAATCCTTTAGAGTGGTATTTGTTATAAGCATTTACAACGTTAGGATTTTCTCTACGACAAGGACCGCACCAGGACGCCCAAAAATCAATAAGTGTTACTTTTCCTAAAACATCACTTAATTTGATAATTTTTCCATCAGGATTAGTTCCTTCAAAATCTGGTGCTTTTGCACCTATAGCAACAGACTCTGCCTTATTTAAAAAGCTGTCAATTCTTTGAGCGATAACTGATTTTTTGACATGTTCATCAAAGCTATTGTAATATGATCTAGCTGTCTGTGCATCTATAAATTTACTTTGTAACATTTCTCCAAGAATCATAGGAGCAATAATACTAGAGTTATTATCCTTAATAGTTTTAAGCGCATAATCCTTAAAGTCATTTTCAGCTTGAGACCATTTATTAGTAACCGTGGTCGCGGTAGCGTTGTCTCCACTTTTTAAGGCAGCGACACGTTCACCTTGATATTTTCTTGAAGTGGTAACATATGTGGATTGACGCTCTTTAAATACTTTCAATTCGTCATTAGACTTACTTCCTTTTACGACACTTTTAAGTAACGAATCTTTTCTCAATTCTATTTTTAATGGATCGTTATTAAGTAATATTACAAAGTTTCCTTCACTACCATCTAAAGTTATGAATCGTATTTCCTCACCAGTAAGTTGTTCTTTTTGATCAAAATAAAAACTTTCCTCCATCACAATACTAGTATCTATAACTTTAGTACGTCCATTCTCATCTAGTTCATTTAAATAAACGCGCATTCCATTAGCTACTCCAGAGGCATTACCATCTATAAAATGAGTTTGCTCTTTTACTTTACTACATTGATTGAGAGTAATAATGGTAAGAATGATAATTAGATACTTCATTAAATTGATTTTGGGTTAAAAATAATAGAGATATCGCTCCATCAGGTTAAAATAAACAAAAATATTATAAGTAATTATCTCTCTCCATACAGAAAAACTATCTTTGAATTATGGAAGAAATATCAAATAGCGATCATATGATTGTCAACCTTACTTTTCAAAAGGTTGTAGATCAATATTTGGCTAGATTAGAAGATGTAGAAAGTAATTTTAGAAAACTATATATTTCTTCAATTCTAAGATATGTTGATGATCATGAAGAGCTGATATTAGGAATTAAAGAAGATGAAATCTCTTTTCATAAGGAGTCTATAAGTATCATGCTATCTGATTTATTTCCAGCAGCACTAACTCTCAACGAGATAAAGGCAGCTACAATTCCTTTTTCAGACATACTTTTTAATAAAACACAACGACTTAAGAATATACTCAATGATGCTGGTGAAGATTTTCAATTGAAGATCATGACAGGTGATTCTTTTGATACATTCAGAATGTCTTGTGGTATCATACTTAATAAATTTTATGATAAGGCAATAGATTTAAGTAGGCCTATACTTGTGCATATACCAGATGCTAATGGATCTGATAGAACGTATCGTGTTACTTATAATGCCGACTTTATAGATATAGAAATTAATAATAAAGAATACGAGCTTACCTCTAATGATATAAAAGAATTGCTACGATCTCCAGATGATCAAGATTTATGGAGAAAATCTTTTCCTAATAAAAGTTATACTTTTAATGGTTTTGGAATTGTTTCTTTTACAGACGTCACAATGGACGCTGCTATATCAGATCTTAAGACAATCTTGTTAGACAGTGGTGCAACAAAAAAAGATCAAACCGAAAAGATTAAAACTATCTTTAAAAAGATCTTTAACCTAGATAATCTTCAAGTAGGATTTACCTCTTTTGATCATTTTGAAAATACGTTTGAGTCTATGATCTATGATGATGCAAAGAGCTTCCTATTAGGTGATAGTAGTGAAAAACATTGTAACAACGCACTGTGTAAAGATAGCTATCGTCATTTAATAAATGATTTTGAACCACTCGTTATAACAGATGTAGATGATTATGCAAAAAAGATAGATAACACCTATCTCACAGATAATCTTCAAAAAAGCAACATTAAAAGTGCTATTTTTTATCCTATTACAAAAGGTAAGTCTTTGATAGGTATTCTAGAGATAGTGAGTCTCAAAAAATTTGCCTTAAACAGCTTTAATGTAGCAAAAATTGAGAGTGTTGCAGGCTACATAAAAGCAGCCCTTATCAGAACTGAAGAAGAACACGAGAATAGTGTAAAAGCACTGATACAAACAGAATGCACCTCAATTCATCCTAGCGTACAGTGGAAGTTTGAAAAAGAGGCACGTCGTATATTAAAATATCGTGCTAGAGAAAGAAGAAATGAACCATTCAGGGATATCAGCTTTAAGGATATATATCCCATTTACGGTCAGATCGACATTGTAGGCAGTAGCGATGCACGTAATCAAGCAATAAAAAAAGACTTGATGAATCAAATGGATAAAGTAGGTGAGATATTCGCTTTCGCGAAAGCGTATGAAAAACTACCTATCTATGATCAAATTTCTTATCGTGTTAAGGAATATTGTAAAGAGCTAGAAAATACTAATATTGATGCCAACTCTGAGCGTGATATCATAAAGTTGTTAAATAACGAGATCAATCCGGTTATGAAACATCTTAAAACTCTATCACCAAAAATTTGTGAATTAGTTGATGTTTATCAATCAGAAATAGATGTTACATCTGGCGTAATATATAAACATAGAAATGACTATGACAATACCGTACAGGCAATAAATGATTCATTAACAAGTGTCATAGATAACAAGCAACAAGAAGCACAAGAAATATTCCCTCATTATTTTGAGCGTTTCAAAACCGATGGTGTTGAGCATAACATATATGTAGGAGAAAGTATCACCGCAAGTGAAGAATTTAATATTGTTTATTTATACAATCTTAGATTATGGCAATTGCAAACCATGATCGACATGGAAAATCAATTTTATGCAGTACAAGAGCAGTTACCTACTACGGTAGAAGCCGCTAGTATGATTCTTGTTTTTGACAATACGTTGAGTATTAGATATAGAATCGATGAAAAAAGGTTTGATGTAGATGGAGCTTATAATGCTAGATATGAGGTTATCAAAAAACGTATTGATAAAGCAAATATTAAAGGAACCAACGAACGTGTAACTCAAAAAGGTAAAATTGCAATAGTCTATACAAATGAAGAGACCGAGCAAGAATACATGAGATACATTAATTTCTTACAATACAATCATCTTTTAGGTCCAAATGTGGAACATTTAGAGCTAGAAGATGTCCAAGGTGTGATAGGACTCAAGGCAATTAGAGTAGAGGTTCTTTATAATATGGACACTAGTGAAGATACACTTACATATGAAGATCTTGTTAAGGAGCTAAATCTCTAATTTGTTCAAAATCTGTTGTCATAAAAGCTAACACAAAAGCTATTACAGAAATTATAATTCCTAACATAAAGATCGTATAAGTCCATCTTAATAGAGTGTATTTTCTATTTAAAACAACACCTAACAGCCAAAGATCTTTCAAAAGCGATTCATAAACTTCTTCTTTATCTGTAATAAGGCGCATCAAGGCACTTTGGTATTTTTTAAAAGGTACTTTATGAAAATTCCCAAAAAATAAAAGATTTACTTCTCTTTTACGTACTTGTTCTTCAGTAAACTCGCCACTGGTTACATTAGGTCTTGTAGACATAATGGAAAGTATAATACTGGCAACAGAAAATAATATCAATACTAATGTAGGCCATAATAGATGCCTATTAGAAATTTGATCAAGTTTAGGTATAATATTAGCTAAAGCTAGAGAAATAATTATCGCATTAACAGACAGTAATATGTTTGCCTTGGTATCTGCAATGTCGCTTAATTTAATATGATTTCTTAAAGTAGTTCTAAATAGAGTTTGAATAGCTCTTTCTGGACTTTGATTTTTTAGATCTACTTTAATTTTTTCTTTATCGTACTTCTTTTTCTTTTTCTTTTTTGCCTTGATTAATTTCAGCAAGTTCTCATTTTTTAGCGTATTCCAGTTTTTTATCGCATAGGCAGAGTAGTAGCGGTGCTTTTCTGTAAAAACTTTGATATTTTCTTTACGCCATTCTTTATTAGTAAAACTTGTACCTCTTAACTGCAGCTCTTGTTTAAGAAGTTCACTAGTTTCAGGATAGTAATCTTTAGCAAAATGAGAAGCATCTGCATCTCTTATGATCTCTTCCAGTTTCCCTACAGGAGTATCATTAAATTTAGTAGCAAGAATAAGTTTTTTAACCTGAGCTACTAGCTCTTCACTTTCATTTTGTTCTAATAAAAATTTTTCTGCTATTTTGGCGCTTTCTTCCTCATGATTTTCAGCGCCATAAATGTAACCTGTGTCGTGAAGCCATGCAGCTAGAAGTAAAGCTTTTTGCTCTTTAACATCTAATTCAGAATTATCGATAATTTCCTGCGTACTTTTAACTACTGGTCTAGTATGTGTATAATTATGATATACATACTTGTCATCGAGATCGTTTTTTAACAGATTTAATACAAAATCGTCAGTAATTTTTAAAATATCGCTCATTCTAAATGTTTGGGTTAAAATTAATATGATTCATAGACTTACAAAGCAAAATAACATTCTTTTATTACTTACAGCAATAATTGTAACTGGATGTGCCAGTTTTAAAGCTCAATATAAAGAAGAAGTACTACCGACCTTTCCTAATTTCTTAGAAATTGATAAATCATTTTATCTTATAGGTGACGTAGGTAAATCACCTATAGGCGGTAAAAGTGATGGTTTACTAGCATTAGAGAGCTATTTAAAAACTCAATCTACAAGAGATGACCATTTGATATTTTTAGGTGATAACATTTATCCTACTGGAATGCCAGATAAAGATTCTGATTTCAGACCGATAGCTGAAAATCATCTAGATGCACAAATTGATGTTGCAAAATCATTCAAAGGAAAAACCATTTTTATACCTGGTAATCATGACTGGTACAATGAAGGTCTTACTAATGTAGAGCGAGAAAAAAAGTATATTGAAAAAGCACTAGATAATAAAAATATTTGGGAACCTAAGGTAGGTTGTCCTATAGAAGGAATAGATATTAATGAAGATATTTATTTAATAATAGTAGATAGTCAGTGGTATCTTTCACGCTGGGATGATCATCCTACTATTAATGACGATTGTGATCAAATTAAAACACGTGAGCAGTTCTTTCTAGAAATAGAAGGTGAGTTTAAAAAGAATCAAGATAAAACAATCGTATTTGCATTGCATCATCCACTTTACACTAATGGAATTCATGGTGGTCAGTATGCTGCAATTAAGCATTTATACCCTTCACAATCAGCAATTCCTGTACCTATTTTAGGTTCACTAGCCACGCAAATAAGGACAAGCGGTGGAGTGAGCGCGCAGGACAAACAAAATAAGAGATACCAGGAAATGGTGGATAGAATCACCACTCTTGCAAGAGCTTCTGCAGCACCTAGAATTATCTTTACCAGTGGTCATGAACACACACTTCAGTACATTGAACATGAAGGAATACGCCAGATCGTTTCTGGAAGTGGTGCAAAACAAAGTTATGCTACCTTAAGTAATGATGGTTTGTTTTCATACGGTGGTCAGGGATTTGCTCGATTAGATGTAATGAAAGATGGCAGCAGTTGGGTTCGTTATTTTGGTTTTGAAAATGGTAAAGAGAAATTATTATTTACTCATCAGGCCATTGGGACACCTATCAATTTTGATTTAGAAAAGTTGCCTGAAGATTATCCCGCTTTCGCGAAAGCGAGTATATACACCAAAGAACGAGTAGAAAAAAGTGCTCTTTTTGAATCAGTCTGGGGAAATAAGTATAGAGAACTTTACGGCACAGAAATAAATGCTAAGGTAGGAATTCTTGATTCATTAAAAGGTGGATTAACAGTTATGAGATCTGGTGGTGGACACCAGACTCGATCTTTAAGGCTAGTAGATAAAGATGGTAAGGAATATAATTTACGTGCTTTAAAGAAAAGCGCCGTACAATTTTTACAAACTACTGTATTTAAAGAAAACACCGTTGCTGCCTCTTTTGAAGATACTACTGCCGAAGATCTGTTATTTGACTTTTACACGGCAGCGCATCCATATGCAGCACTCACAGTACCTAAATTGAGTGATGCTGTAGGAATTTATCATACAAATCCAGAGATTTATTATATTCCTAAACAACTAGCCTTAGGAAAATATAATACAGAATATGGTGATGAACTTTATTTACTAGAAGAACGTCCCGAAGAGCACCATTTAGATTTAGAAAGTTTTGGAAAACCTGATGATATCGAAAGTACAGCTGATGTTTTTGAGAAATTGAGAGAAGATGAAAAGTTCTCTATAGACCAAAAAGCATTTGTTAAGGCTCGTATTTTTGATATGTTAATAGGAGACTGGGACAGGCATCAAGATCAATGGCGCTGGTCACAATTTAAACAAGAGGATGGCAGCAGTATATTTGTGCCTATTCCTAGAGATAGAGATCAAGTGTACTCAAATTTTGATGGTGCATTGTTTGCAACACTTAGAGCGATGATAGGTCTTACTAAACAATTTGCAACATATGATGAAGATATTGATAATGTAAAGTGGTTCAACACTGCCGCAACTTACCTAGATAGAAACCTTGCACAAGAAGCGGATCGTGATATGTGGATAAGTCAGGCAGCGTATATTAAAAATAATCTCACCGATGCAGTTATTGATGAAGCATTTAGAGAATTACCAGCTGAGATTTATCCAGATGCCTCCACAGAGAAGATTATCAAAAACATGAAAACGCGACGTGATGATATTTTAAACATTACAGAGCGATATTATGATTACCTGGCAAAGCTGGCAATTGTGACCGCGACCGATAAAGATGATTTTATAGTTATAGATAGAGTAGATGACGGTAAAACAAGAATAACGGTTTATAGAAACAAAGATGGAAAAAAAGCAGATGTTGTTCTAGATAGAGTCTTTTTAAAAAGTGAAACAAATGAAATATGGGTTTATGCGTTAGATGATGATGATATTATAGAAGCAGTAGGTGATGGTAAGAGAAAGATTAAAGTTAGAGTTATAGGTGGTCAAAATAATG
>CAZBCH010000271.1:0-12385 GCA_964490235.1 uncultured Flavobacteriaceae bacterium
CCAGCCGGATTACTTGTTGTGTGATCGTACTTCCACCACGAACTACTTTCCCTGCTGAGATATTATCTGCCAGCGCTTTTCCTATAGAGACTGGATTGAATCCTGGATGACTGTAAAAATGAGCATCTTCGTATTGTAAAAGGCTTTGTTTGTAGCGATATGGAACGGAATCTACAGCGGGAAAACGCCATTGTTCATCTCTAGCAATATGTGCATCGAGCAACCTACCATCTTTACTTTCTATTACTGTAGAATAGGGAACATCAAATAATTTTTCTGGCAAACATACCGCATACCAAACGATTAGAACCGTTAGGATACTGAGTTTGATTTTATGTTTAAAGAGAAATTTTTTCACTGTTTGAATCTAAGGATTCTTTGAGTTTAAAGAACGTGAAAACCTCTAAATATTCTATCATAAGGTGCGCAATTAATTCTGCACCTTATGATATTGAGGTTATTGATATAATCTTCTTTCCAACACTACTTCCATCGTGATCAAAAACGGGCGCTTTAAGATCAAACTCCTTTGCCGCTCTTAAATAATAAGCTTCGCGGCTTTCGTGTGGTTCACTGATGGCATGAATCACAGGAGCATCGATTTCACCAGCAATCACGTTTTGGATGATTTTATTTACATGATCACGTGTCACAAGATTCACGGGCGCATTTGGATTTTTGATTCCGCTTTTACCAGCTAGCATTTCAATAGGATGGCGATCTTCTCCTATCAAACCACATGGTCTAATGATGGTAGATTTTTGCGCCATTCTTTGAATTCCTTCTTCAGCTGCGATGATTTTTTTACCGTTGTTGCTGGTGGCGTTAGGAATAGAGTTTTCGTCAAAAGATGGAATGTCTTCTCGATCTTCAAAAACAGAAGTAGAAGAAATAAAAATGACATGAGGTATTTCATAAACCTGTACAAATCGCATTAACATTCTCATGCGATAAGCAAAATCACTTTCTGGATTCTTGCGCAATCCTGGCGGAATATCAATAACAATCGTATCAAGATGTTCTAGAAAGCCTTGTAAATCGCCATAGATTTTATCTTCAGTGATATCGATTTCAAAAGCTTGAATTCCATTTTGCTTAAGCTGATCTAATTTTTCTTGAGATCGGGACGTGCCTCTTACTTGATAATTATGCTCATGTAATTTTAACGCAAGGTCATAACCTAACCAGCCACAACCTAAGATACCGATTGTTTTCTTACTCTGCATTTGAACTTTCAATTTCGTAAATCACATCGCCAGCTGGCTCTCTCAAGTCTTTAGATAGCTTTACCGTACGTTTTCTTAATACAGCATCATTTAATACAAAAGGCATCGACATCTGGTCCAGAGGTCTTTGTGACACATTAAATTGTTCTTGTTCTAGTAAATCAAAAGAAGCTGCATAGATGATGATTTCTGGTTCGGTTCCAGCTTCAAAAGTTAATTCGATCTCTAATGGTGCGTTTTCTTTTACATAGTAACTTAAAAATCGATTGCCCCATCGATTTGCAAAGGGTTTTTTAGACTTTCCGCTAGGCTCGATTTCTAATCCATTTACTATTGCTTTTTCAAATTGATATTTAGAATCTGCAAAGACTTCATATCTGTGTACATCGCTCTCGCTGGTGACTTTAAACTTTACTGTGCGTAAATTATTTACCGTAGAATCTGCCACTAATTCAAGAGCTACTTCTGGTAAATATTGGTAAACTGTTTTTGCTGCATAAGTAAATCCAGTACCGTATTTTGAATCAATAGAGTTGGCATTTAATTCTTTTGCAAGTTGTGGTTTTTCGCCTAGTTTTTCCTTGGTCCAATCTGACAATGCACGATCGTAGGTAGCCCATTGTGCGGTCTGGTTGTCTTGATTTTGAACATAAATCAAGCTGGTAGGTTTGGGTTGGGTTTGTGAGAATTCCGCTTTCGCGAAAGCGAAACACAAACAAACTATAGTCACCAATAAAGAAACAAAAGAAAGCAATCCTTTCTTGCGATAATGTCCTAGAATAGGAATGAGCAAACCAAATAAAAGAGCGCTCAAAACTGCGGCCACAAACAAAATACTCATGCCCAAAGCCACTGGAAACGCTTTAATGAATGGAGCGAAAACAAAAATCGCAGGAACCGCAAGCAGCAATAATAAGACGTAGCTAGGTCGTTTTTGATAAATATTAAGCCATAACATAATTAATCCAGCAAACAGCGGAATCAAAAAGAAACCTGCGCCGCCTAAATAAACATCTGGAATTAAACCACCATCGCCTACTGGAAATGCAATTGCCATACTTATGATCCATAACAAGATCAATGGCGCAACACTCAAACTAGCAATGCGGTCACGATGGTAAAATTTATGATACAAGAAAAATGAAATCGTTACCGCAGCAAATGCAGATGCTGCAAGAAGCCAGTAACCATTATAAGGAAAACCATGAAGCTGATCTATGTAAAAACCACCAGTCTGGATAGCTTCCCAACCGTATTTGCTCAGTAAAAAACCGATTACTAAACTCCCAAGAAACGGAATGAAACCACCGAATAAATGTTTTGCAGTAATACGCCTTTTACGAATTCCTAAGATGATCAAAAATAAAAGCAATACACCACTAACTATGATCATGGCAGCCAGCCAGCTGAATGGAAAACTAACCATTTTAACTAATGGCAATGGAAAGTAAACCAGATCATCTCCTTTATCTACCATCACTCGATCTGTCATATCAAGATCGCTGAAATGATTTAATAACGGCATTAAATAAGAACCTTGATGAGCGAGTGTATTGCGGTCTAATCGCTCATAGCTGTCCAGTTCTGTATGGTAATCATAATGATCTCCTATAAAAGCAAAATTGAGACCATTGATATCACCATCTTGTCTAAAAATAGTCAAGTCGGTATCATTAGGAATCATTTTGTAAATGCTATAAGCAAGTGAATTTGCCACAGGATAATCTGTTCCTGCCGCCATAAACTCTTCCATGATTTTGCGATTACCGCCATTTGTTTCTACAAGAACATAACTAGGACCACCGCTACCACGAGCTTCAAAATTGAGCACAAAACCTACGTTTTTTGCCCATGGATGTTTGTTTACAAAGAGGCTAGCGCCATTCAATCCCAACTCTTCTCCATCTGTAATACAAATAATAATATCGTTTTTAGGTTGTTTATTAGTAGCAAGAAATGCTCGTATACCTTCTAGAATTGTTGCCACACCACTACCAGCATCGCTGGCTCCTTTACTAGAATGTGGATCACTATCGTAATGAGTTAATAAAACCAAAGCTTTATTTCCTGGCTCAGAACCTTTAATACGAGCGAGAATATTTTCTGGTTGAGACATATTACCATTCCAGCTGATGTCATAACCTTTTTGAGTGGTGACACTCAGTCCCATTTTTTTAAGCTCGGTTGCGATGTAATTCTTTACCTTATAGTGAGCCTCGCTACCTACAAAATGAGGTTCTACAGAAATGGCTTTAACATGTTCTAATGCTCGAGCAGTAGACCATTCTGTTTCTGGTAAATTATCTTCTACTTCAGAAGATGGTGTCTGGCTATGGAATGCATACCAAATCATTGCTATTAAAACTATAAAAGATGCTGCCGAAGAAATGTGAGATTTAGGTCTCATGGTTTGGAGGTTTTATGGAAGATGGGAAAGTTAATCAAAATGAAGTTGAAATCGAAATTGAAGTTGAAAGTGAAAAAACGAAACCGTTTCCTCGATCCTGAAGGCTGAGGTTTGTGATGGATTGGAACTCGAATTGGAAAATTGAAAAACAACCGAATAATTTACAACTGGATCTATAAGCGATATGTTTAGATCTATATTACAGCATCACAAAACCTTTCCGTCTTTGCCTCTACCGAGTCAAATCCACCTTTCCTTTTTTAAAGAAAGGAGTTTTTATTTTGATATCTAGTGAGCGCTAAGACATTGATCACGACAAAGATTCTAGCAGATTCCGCATCAAGTGGGGAATTGTCACTCCCATTTTTTCCATCTTCTCAATTCTCAACTTCTCAATTAAAATCTTACCTTTGTAGCTTACTAAAAATACAGCTTGAAACTCAATCCTAAAGACATAGAAACGGCTCAACTTCACAGTATTATGCTAGGGGCAGTGCAGCCTCGACCTATTGCTTTTGCTAGTACCGTTGATGAGAATGGAAAGATAAATTTATCACCATACTCGTTTTTTAATGTGTTTAGTGCAAATCCACCAGTGATGATATTTTCTCCTGCGCGACGCGTACGTGATAATACGGTAAAGCATACTTTATTAAATGCAAAAGCAACTGGAGAAGTAGTGATCAATATTGTAAATTACGATATCGTTCAACAAATGTCTTTGTCAAGCACTGAGTATGCCGAAGGTGTGAATGAGTTTGAAAAAGCTGGTCTTACTGCAATAGCAAGTGACATCGTCGCACCGCCGCGAGTAGGAGAAAGTCCGGTACAATTTGAGTGTAAAGTAAAAGATATCGTAGAGCTAGGTCAAGAAGGTGGTGCTGGTAACCTGATCATTTGTGAAGTGGTGATGGTTCACGTTAATGACGATGTTCTAGACAGTGATAACAAAATTGATCCTTTTAAAATCGATACCGTTGCACGAATGGGTGGTAACTGGTATTGCCGTTCTAAAGATGCCATGTTTGAAGTGGCAAAACCGTTGTCTAAATTAGGCGTAGGCGTTGATGCGTTACCAGAACATGCTAGAAATAGCGATATACTTACGGGAAATGATCTTGGTAAGTTAGGAAACATAGAAAGAATACCAGAGCAGGAAGAAGTGTTAGCTTTCGCGAAAGCGGAACAACTATTCAACCTCTCTACAACAGATAAACACAAAGGAGCTAAAGAGCTCATCGCAAAAGGGGAAATCCTAAATGCGTGGAACTATTTATTATTATAGACTATGGAAGTACAAGGAAAAATTAAACTAATAGGAGAAACGAAAACTTACGGAGCTAATGGTTTCCAGAAACGCGAGCTAGTTGTAACTACTGAAGAGCAGTATCCGCAGCACTTGATGATCGAGTTCGTTCAAGATAAAACGAGCTTGCTTGATGCATTCAATGTAGGCGAGCCTGTAAAAATAGGAATCAATTTAAGAGGTCGTGAGTGGCAATCACCACAAGGAGAGACAAAATACTTTAACTCTATCGCAGGATGGAGAATTGAAAAAGTAGGCGCTAGTGCACCAGCAGGTGCTCCAGAAGTACCACCATTTGATGAGTATGAACCAGTTTCTAACTCAAAGAATGAAGATCATGATGATTTACCTTTCTAGGTAGAATCATTTTATATCTAATGTGTCAGTCTGAGCCTGTCGAAGACGGTGTTTGGAACCCAAATAGCATATTCAAGTCGCACTTCGACAAGCTCAGTGTGACACAAGCAATTGATAAAAGCAGCAGGTTTTCTTGCTGCTTTTTTGGTTTGATAAATCTGCTAAATTTATGCCATGGAAAACCTGAAGAAAAATCCATCTTTTGAAATATTAAGTCATCTACCAGCTTATGGTAAAATGTATATTCCTTTTCCAAAAGGAAATCTCTCAGAAGGTTTAGTTGTAGAGTTTACTAAAGATGACGGAGATACTTGGGTTGCTAACTTTGAAAGTAGCAATGATCAAGAATCGATCAGTTTCATTTCTGAATTATCAAATTGCAAAGAGATTATTGTAGTAGCAAATGAAATTGCATATCTGATAGATAGAAATGTTGAAGCACAAGTGTTGGCATTTAAAGGTTTGTTTCAAAAAGCTATTCAAGTTGACGGCTTTATTGTTCTGATAAGTGATGATTGCATTGTAGTCATAAAAAACACTGAAGAAATTAAATTTATAGATGATTTAAACTTTATGTCCAGTCACGATATATCAGTAGGAAAAGATTTTATCAATGTTGAAATACTTAGTAATAGTTTAGCGATTTATGAAGATCATACCATTAAACTAAGTGAAATAAAATTTGATGATTTATACTCTTCTAGTTATTACCAAACACATAAAATAATTGAAGATTAAACAAAATGATTCAACTCAAACGCACCACATCAAAAAATATAGATTTCCAGCAACTGGTAAAAGAACTAGATGCTTTTCTAGCTGTAACCGATGGTGATGAGCACGATTTCTACAACCAGTTCAATAAAATTGAAGGCTTGCAATATGTTCTTGTTGCTTATTTAAATGAGGTTGCTGTAGGTTGCGGCGCGATACGACCTTTTGATAATGAAACTATGGAAATGAAACGCATGTTTACTTTAGTGGACTATCGAGGTAAAAGAATAGCTTCTCAAATATTAAAAGAATTGGAACTATGGGCCCAAGAGCTAGGTTACAAAAAATGTGTTCTAGAAACTGGTGTTAGACAACCAGAGGCCATTGCTTTATATAAGAAAAACGGCTATGAACAAATACCATGTTACGGGCAATATTTGAATGTGGAGAATAGTTTATGTTTTAGTAAAGAGTTGTCAATTTTAAATTCATAGTTGCTAAAATTAGATTCTAAGAATGATATTGTACAGATTTCTAAAATAAAAAATCCCGACTTTCTCAAGATCGGGATTTTCGTTTTCAATAGGTTAGTCTTCAAACAAACTCAAAAAAAAAGCAATGATGAAATAAATTTAAATTTGAAGACCTTTCAAATATTATTAATTTTGGTCGTATTTCCAAACTTAATCATCTATTTCTCTTGTATTTACTAGACAACTCTTTATTTTTTCCTGATCCTAATACAGCGCCAGATCATGGACTTGCAGCAATAGGTGGTGATTTGAGTATAGCACGATTGCTACTTGCTTATAATTCAGGCTATTTCCCTTGGTATAATGATGGAGAACCTATTTGCTGGTGGAGTCCAGATCCTCGAATGATTTTTGATTTGAAATCCGAGCAACCTATGCGCATAACGAAGTCTATGAGACAAAGCAAACGCAATCGTGGCTATGAAATCAGAGAAAACACCTGTTTTAGAGATGTGATGAAACATTGCGGCACTGTAAAACGCAACGATCAGGACGGCACGTGGATCAATGATGACATGCTTAATGCTTATTCAAAACTTCATGAATTAGGCCATGCAAAAAGTGTAGAAGTTTTTAAAGACAATGAGCTCGTAGGTGGACTTTATGGTATTGATGTTCCTGAGAAAAAAGTTTTTTGTGGTGAAAGCATGTTTTCGCTAGCCACTGACTCTAGCAAAATTGCTTTTATGTTTTTAGTAGAAAAACTCCAACAGCTGGATTACCATCTAATAGACGCTCAAGTTTATAACGATCATTTGGCAAGTTTAGGCGGTGTGGAGATGGATCGAGAAGTGTTTTTGAGTTATTTAGGGTAATATTTTACTGCGCTCAAACAAACTATGACTAATCTAAATCTATTTGAAAGAATGTTTGTCCATTCCATCTATACTTGTTTATACCCTTGAATTCTTTACCAACGTAACAATTTGAAAAATATAAATCAAAAAATAATTGATGTAAAAAATCATAAAGTATATCAAATGATCAACCCCACGATCCCTTATAATTATTGCTTTATGAATACTCATCCCAAGAGCTAGCCAAAATCCAAAAAAAGAAATAAAATGGGAAAAACTAAATATCAAAAGAATGAAAAAGTTTTCATTAGAAATCGCACTTTGAAAAAAGTTTAATAAATGTAAAACTAGTACCAAAATTGCTATAGAAGAGATTATTATTTTAACTTTTAGTGAGGTTTTGATTTCTTCAGAAAGCAATTCAAATATCAAAAAATTGATTATACCAAAAAATATGATGTATGCTATTACCAATATATCTAATTCAATTAAATAACTATGAAAAACTAAACATTATTGCACATAAAACAACAACCACTAAGTAAACAGAATAAAACATTTAAAATATTAATTCGGCTGTAAACTTAGAATCATGGTTCTTTTTGTTAGAATAATTCTAAAAAGTAAACGCAGTTCAAAAAATTTGCTTTAAAAAAAATCCCAACCATTACTGATTGGGATTTTGCTCCTCTTCTTGGGCTCGAACCAAGGACCCTCTGATTAACAGTCAGATGCTCTAACCAACTGAGCTAAAGAGGACTGTGATATACACAAACTCAAGCTATTTGCTTAAGCGATGGCAAATTTAATACGTTTTTTATTTATGACAAACTTTTAAGAGAAAAATATTACCTAAAAGTAAGAAATTATCCGAATAAGGCTTTAAATAAGTCGTTTCCGTTTGCATAAAGCATTAATGACAGCAGGATTACGATACCTATGATCTGTGCACGTTCTAAAAATTTATCTCCAGGTTTGCGACCAGTGATTATTTCATACAATAAGAACATAACATGTCCACCGTCTAACGCTGGAATAGGCAGTATATTCATAATTGCTAGAATAAAGGATATAAAAGCCGTTGTTGCCCAAAAAGCGGTCCAGTCAAAGGTGTCTGGATATAATTTTGCAATTGTCCCAAAACCACCCAGCTGGCTCGCTCCTTTTGCCGTGAATACGTATTTAAACTGCACAATATAATCGTGCATAGTCCAGTATCCTCTTGAAATTCCCGCAGAAATACTTTCTGAAAATGAATACTGTTTACGTTCTACAGTAGCGTATCCTTTTTCAGTAGGCTTTTTAGTAAATCCTAATGCCTTAGGCTCATTTACAGTTTTTGTAAAGAAGAAGAAAGACTTTTTTTCAACAGTAGAGAAGGTAACCTCTTTATTGTAGCGCTCACCATTGTATTCCCATACTACTTCAAAAGGTTCTCCATGCGTTACCTTATGATTTATGGCATAACTGTAATCTGTGTTATATTCAATAGGATATCCTGCGACAGAAATGATCTTAGAGCCATTTTTAATACCCATTTTATAAGCCTTAGTATCTACCACAACAGAATCTACTAAAAATGGAACTCTAGCCTCTAAAGAAGTAGAAACTCCAGCCTCAAACATCTTGCTGCCTATATCTTCAGGAATTGTTATTTCAACCTTTTCACCATTTCTAAGTACGGTTACAGTCTCAATGTCTCTAAATATGAGCTTTTGATTTAATGAAGGAGCAAAGTCTATGGTATCTTGATCAATAAGTAATATTTGATCTCCTTTTCTAAAACCTACATCTTCTAGCGTTTCTGGAAACCCAAAACCGTATTTAAAGTCTGCGCCATTTGCTTCATTAGTACCGTTATATGCAATAAGACCTATGTAAATCACAAAACCTAGAACCACATTTACAATCACACCACCTAGCATAATAATCAAGCGTTGCCATGCTGGCTTTGATCTAAATTCCCATTCTTTAGGTTCTTGAGCCATTTGTTCTTTATCCATGCTCTCATCAATCATTCCTGAGATTTTTACATATCCTCCTAGAGGCAACCATCCTATACCATAAACGGTTTCTCCTATTTTCTTTTTAAATAATGAGTACTTGATATCAAAGAATAGATAGAATTTTTCAACTCGAGTTTTAAAAAGTCTAGCAGGTATAAAATGGCCTAGCTCATGAAGAACAATAAGCAAGGAAAGACTCATTAAGAAATTTATAATTAGAACAACCGTAGGGTGCATATGTATTTATTTTAAGAGCCGCAAAAATAGGTCATTCACGACAGTTTCCATAATAGGTTAAGAGTTTTACAACACGACTAGCTTCTCTGTAAAAATCCCCATGTTAGTAGTAAGTTGAATTAGGTAAATACCACTCATTTTTGGAGTTGAAAATATCATGTCTGAATAATTTGATAGCTTAAGAATGTGTTCTTGAATTAATCGTCCATTTAAATCAAATATTTTGATCTTATTCACCTCCATATTTGCAGTAGTTATTTGAAAAGAATCTTGTGCGGGATTAGGAGCTATTTGAAATTCCGCTTTCGCGAAAGCATCACCAGAACTCAAAGTCGCATTGTTATTCTTACTTATCGTTTCTACATCTGGATCGATCTCAATAGTTGCAGCAACAAAAGGAATACTAATATTAAAATTCTCGGTATTGTTGTCAATGGGCAACATAAAGCGTTGCTCCTGACCGTTGATACCTATAATTTTTATGGGAAGTTGCACTTCAAATAAATTAACCGAAGGATGACTGGTGAACTGCTGGTAAATAATATTCACGCCGTTAGGTTCTTGCCTCCATTCAATATGGTGTTCTGGATAGCCTTCTCCATAGATCCAGTCATTAAAAAATTCAGTTAAATTCTCGCCGCTCGTACTTTCGGCAATTGCTTTAAAATCGGTAGTTACAGCGTAATTAAATGCCAGTTGTGAATCATCCAGATAATTCCGTAGCGTTTGATTAAAATTGGTTTCACCTATTTTTTTACGCAACATGTGCAACACCATTGCTCCTTTATTATAGGAAAGATTGCCGTTAAAAACGCGTCCCACATTCAATGTGTCCTGAGCGGCTACATAAACGCTACCGCTAGTAGGAGTTGTTGCCCGGTTATTTGCATTGATGCGCCAGTTTTTAAAAGCAGCAGCGCCGTCTAGATGCTCTACCGTCATTCCTGTAAGGTAAGTAGCAAAACTTTCATTGAGCCATATATCTTGCCAGCTGCCGCAAGTCACTTTGTTACCAAACCACTGATGTCCTAACTCATGAGCTATTAAACCACGGCTAAAACCACCCATAAAACTTATAGTCGTATGCTCCATGCCGCCGCCCCAACCGAATTGCGCGTGACCATATTTTTCATTTCTAAACGGATACGGTCCAAAGCTGCTTTCAAAGAAATTCATAATAGGAATGGTAACTGCGGTGCTTGCTTGTGCGGTAACAAGATGCTCTGGATAAACGTAATTATCTATAGGCAATGCCGTTGCGCCACTTCCTACGGTGTCTGTATATTTTACATAGTTAGTAACCGCGATAGCGATGAGGTATGCCGGAATAGGATAATTATGCATCCATCGGTATCTTTTTCCTGTTGAAGTGGTCGTTTCAGATAACAAAAGACCGTTAGAAACCCCAGTGTTTCCTACCGGTACGTTGATAATTACCTCTGTGATATCAATTTTATCATTGAGATCTTGTTTACAAGGCCACCATGCTTTTGCACCATAAGGCTCAGAAAGTGTCCAGATAATTCCTGCATTGTTGTGTGTGGTTTGTGCAAAACTGCCAAAACCGCTAGCGATAGGATTACCGCTATAAGTAACACTTAAACTGTCTAAAACACCATTATTTTGAATGGCAGGAAGACTGATTATCAGCTCATCATTTGCATTATTGATAAATGAAAGTGGTACGCCTCGCTGGGTTACTTGACTTACCGTCATATTTGAAGCTAGATCAAAAATTACCTCATCAATATCTCCTACTGCTTCAAAATGAGAGGTCACAGTTCCTGATATTTGCGCTACGTTAGGATCTGTATCTAGTTCTAAACGCACATATTTTAAATCATAATTTGCAGTAGATTGATTCACTACTCTCATTTCTGGCTGTATTAGCGCTGCTTTTAATAAACAGGCGTCCACTCCTGGTTGTGAAGATGGTGATTGTTGAGATTCCGCTTTCGCGAAAGCGAGAACAAAACCCACAAATAACAACCATTTGAAATACTTCATTTACGACCGATTTTTAGTAAGGAAAGTTACGAAAGCTTCACCAATATAATGCGAGCTGATAATTAGGTCGTAATTTTGTAAAAAACAAATTCACTCTTTTTCGTACCTTTGCGCCTGCAAAAAAATTATTGAAAATTTTAATTTTAGAAATTGATGCTGTGTCCTTTTCAAGGAAGAAGGGTCAAATTTAAAAATCAATAAATCGATGGCTAATACGTCAGAGATTAAGAAAGGATTGTGCATTGACTATAATAATGATATTTGGTCAGTTGTAGAATTTCAACATGTAAAACCAGGGAAAGGGAACGCATTTGTGCGAACCAAACTAAAAAGTTTAACCCACGGACGAGTAGTTGATAATACATTTCCTGCTGGACATAAGATTCATACTGTTCGAGTCGAACGTCGTAAATTTCAATATTTATATAAAGATGATTTTGGATATCACTTTATGGACAATGAAACTTATGAGCAAACGTCCATGGAAGAAAAGTTAATCGACAATCCTCAGTTTTTGATGGAAGGAGCACAAGTGGATATTTTATTCCATGCAGCAAAAGATATTCCATTACAAATGGAAATGCCACAATACATTGAAGTTGAAATTACTTATACCGAACCAGGTATCAAAGGAGATACAGCAACCAATACCATGAAACCTGCTACTATTGAAACAGGTGGAGAAGTACGGGTACCTCTTTTTGTTAATCAAGGCGACTTTATCAAAATTGATACCGCTTCTGGTAATTATGTTGAACGTGTTAAAAAGTAAATTCTGATTCGTTACCCATTGTT
>CAZBCH010000272.1:0-2961 GCA_964490235.1 uncultured Flavobacteriaceae bacterium
TTTGCACTGATTTAATGATTGCTTCTTCATCTAAAGGCTTGATCGTGTGAATATTAATTACCTCTGCGCTGATGCCTTTTTCATTAAGAACTTTGGCAGCTTCTAGCGCTTCCCAGACTAAATGTCCTGTTGCTACGATAGTAACGTCAGTACCTTCTTGAAGGTGTACTGCTTTACCTATTTCAAAAGTTCCGTTTTCTGGAGTAAAATTTGCCACCTTAGGACGCCCGAATCTTAGATAAACTGGTCCATGATGATCTGCTATTGCCAGTGTAGCAGCTTTAGTCTGGTTATAATCACAAGTGTTGATTACCGTCATACCAGGTAGCATTTTCATTAGTCCTATGTCTTCAAGAATCTGGTGTGTAGCGCCATCTTCTCCTAAGGTAAGCCCAGAGTGAGAAGCACAAATCTTAACATTTTTATCAGAGTAAGCGATACTTTGTCTTATCTGGTCATAAACGCGACCTGTAGAAAAGTTAGCAAATGTACCAGTAAAAGGAATTTTTCCTCCTATAGTCATTCCTGCAGCCATTCCCATCATGTTTGCTTCAGCAATTCCTACCTGAAAGAAACGCTCTGGATGATTGTTTGCAAAAGCATTCATTTTAAGTGATCCCGTAAGGTCAGCACAAAGCGCTACTACATTTTCATTAGTTTTACCTAGCTCTGTTAAACCATCACCAAAACCTGATCTGGTATCTTTATTTCCTGTGTTTTCGTAAATTTTCATATCTAAAATCTGCCGGGCAGATATCGTTTTAATTAATAGTCTCCTAGAGTTTCTGGATTTTGGCTCAATGCATCAGCTAGCTGCTCGTCATTAGGAGCAATTCCATGCCATGCGTGAGATCCCATCATAAAATCTACACCATTACCCATTTCAGTATGCATTAGAATACAAACAGGTTTTCCTTTACCGCTTAAGGATTTTGCCTTGTGAATTCCATCAAGAATAGCATCTACATCATTTCCTTTTTCTACAGTAACTACATCCCAACCAAAAGCCGTGAACTTATTACTCAAGTCTCCCAAAGCTAGGACTTGATCAGTACTACCGTCTATTTGCTGTCCATTTACATCTACTGTTGCAATAAGATTATCTACTTTATTTGCAGCTGCATACATGGCAGCTTCCCATATCTGACCTTCTTGAAGTTCACCATCACCATGAAGTGTGTAAACCATTTTATCATCACCATTTAACTTTTTAGTCGCTGCTGCACCTATTGCTACACTCAATCCTTGTCCTAAAGAACCACTTGCAATGCGCACTCCTGGAAGACCTTCATGTGTAGTTGGGTGACCTTGTAATCTGGTGTTTAACTTTCTAAAAGTGCTTAATTCTTCTACTGGAAAATATCCAGCTCTTGCTAAAACGCTGTAGAATACTGGAGAAATATGACCGTTTGAGAGGAAAAATAAATCTTCATTAACACCATCCATTTGAAAAGACGGATTGTGCTCCATCACTTCATTGTATAATGTTACTAGAAATTCTGTGCAACCTAGTGATCCACCTGGGTGGCCACTGCTTACTGCGTGAACTTGTCTAACGATGTCACGTCTTACCTGCGTTACTAAATCTTTTAAGTGCTGTGTATCAGCCATTTTAGGGTTTTTTAATGATCTTTTCAAAAATACTCCTAATGAAGAACTCATTAAATTTTTATGAACGCCAGTTATTAACGATATGCAGTCTTTTGTGAACAATGTTATATTAATTATAGAAAATGTAATTATGATGTTTGTTTTTAACTCGCTTTCGCGAAAGCGGTGAACACTAAAAACTCTTTAGTCATATATCATAACTCATAACTACAAATAGTATCTTTGCCGTCCATGAAATTTGATTTATTACAAAACGATCCACAGAGTCAGGCTAGAGCTGGAGTTATCCATACTGACCATGGAAAAATAGAAACGCCTATTTTCATGCCGGTAGGCACCATAGGTACTGTTAAAGGAGTTCATCAACGAGAGTTAGAAGAAGAGGTAAATCCTGATATAATTTTAGGAAATACTTACCATCTATACTTGAGACCTGGAACTGATATTCTAGAAAAAGCAGGCGGACTGCACAAGTTTATGAATTGGGATCGACCTATTCTTACCGATTCTGGAGGTTACCAAGTTTACTCGTTAAGTTCTAATAGAAAAATAAAGGAAGAAGGTGTTAAATTTAAGTCACATATAGACGGTAGTTATCACACTTTTACACCAGAAAGAGCGATGGATATCCAGCGTAGTATAGGCGCTGATATTATCATGGCTTTTGATGAATGTACACCATATCCTTGTGATTATAATTATGCGCGTCGCAGTATGCACATGACACATCGATGGTTAAAGAGATGTATTACTCATTTTGATAACACTCCAGATTTATACGGTCATAAACAAACTCTTTTCCCTATCGTACAAGGTAGTACTTACAAAGATCTTAGAAAGCAGAGTGCTGAAGCAATTGCAGCTACAGATCAATTCGGTAACGCAATAGGTGGACTTTCAGTAGGTGAACCAGCCGAAGAAATGTATGCGATGACAGAGGTGGTGACTGCAGTTTTACCCAAAGAAAAACCACGCTACCTTATGGGTGTAGGAACGCCTATCAATCTTCTAGAAAATGTCGCACTAGGAGTAGATATGTTTGATTGTGTAATGCCTACTCGTAATGGTCGCAACGGTATGATTTTTACTGCTCATGGAACAATGAACATGAAAAACCTTAAATGGGCTGAAGATTTCACACCTCTAGACCCAGCAAATTATGCATGGGTAGATACGGCATATACTAAAGCCTATGTACGTCATTTATTTACAGTGAATGAAATGCTAGGTAGACAAATTTGTACCATACACAATCTTTCGTTTTATTTATGGTTAATGAGAGAGGCACGTAAACATATTCTTGCAGGAGATTTCAGAACCTGGAAGGATCAAATGGTAAAACAAATGGAT
>CAZBCH010000273.1:0-3217 GCA_964490235.1 uncultured Flavobacteriaceae bacterium
TCCGTTATATTTTCTTAAAAACCATTCTAAACCTAATAATAGCAAGATAAGGCCTAAAAGATACTTCCAGTCTATTAGTCTGGTTTGTTTAACACTTGCTCTCTCTACCGTTTGTAATAATGGGTCACTATTAAGTCTAGCGATCAATTGGTCAGTCTGTCCTTGATAGTAAACTGCAGTGTCACCCACTAATTTTTTCATGCCTTTATCGCTTGCATTTACTTGTTGTTTCTCGATATCATATTCTAGAATACTAAATGCACCACTACGAGATAATTGATCATTTTCTACCTTTACCGTAAAAGAATATGCTCCTGCTTTTAAACCACTTAAATCAACCACGTAAGCATTACCACTTAAAATAAAAGGTCTAGTAATCACATCTTTATTCGCGGTATTGACGATTTTCATGTTTAAAATACCATTATCCTCAAATTCATAGTTTTTATCTAAATACTGTGCATTAATTAATATGCTTTTATTTTGATAATAAAACGGCTCATAAGAAACCTCTAGCCTATTGCGTTTTTTATTACTGGCTAAATATTGCACCTGACTGCTTACTAAATCATCAAAATTCTTAAAATCCTGCTGGTCCAGGTAGCTTTGTGCTCTCCATCTCCACAAGCCACTTGCAAGAGTCACAGCATGTTTAGTATCGCCTTCTTCATAATTAAACCATAATGGTTGGGTAGTCGTAACGGCGCCTATTTTCTTATAAAAAAGGACATCTACATTTGTATTAAAAATTAATTCTCCGAAGGGTACTTGTGCTGGTGGATAATCTTCAAAGCTTAATTGATCTAGATTAAATGTAGTATACGATGAGTTGAGAATAGGTTGCGCCTCATCATAATCATAGCTATCTTCTAGACTAAAACTTTGGTATTTGGTGTTCATGAAATCTATATCAGGTTCATTACCTGTTATCATCCATGTATTTTTATTAAATTGAGTTATTTGAGTATACGCTTTCGCGAAAGCGGAACTTACACCATACATTACCACTAGATTATACTCATTAAGATCATAATCTTCACTGGTATTTTTAATCGTCACTTTACGTTGTTGATTAGACTCGATCGCTTTCTTTAAGGCACCTATATCTGGATGCAATTGATCGCTTAAAATCAATACATTAGTCTGTTGATCGATTACCTCTACAGCAAAGTTTCTATAATTATTTTGTGTATTCTTTTCAATAGGCAACGTCTCTATCGCAGCCACCATAGATTGAGTCCCAACGGCTGTACTAGTAAGATTAAAACTTACAACGGCAGATCTGTTCTTAGAATTGAAAGATAAGGTCTCTGAATATAATGTACGATTGCCCTGGCTTATTTTAAACAATCGCGACACAGGTTCATTACCTTGATAAGTGACAAATACTTCTACAGGAAACTCGTTATTAAGGTAAGAATACCTGTTCACGTTTATGTTTGTAATTTGTAAATCTGCATATTGTGTGGTGTCTCCATAAATAACTGGATACAGACTAGTTTTTTGATCTATTTGTGAATAGGGATAACTGTTACCGGTGGTTTGATTACCATCTGTTAGAACTATTACTGCTTTATTTCTATTCTTAAATAGCTCTTGCGGTTGCGTTATTGCAACACTTAAATCAGTTTCTGTCTCCTGAAAACTCAAAGAATCAAGTGGCTGGATCGTTTCAGAAAACTTAAATGCTTGAATATCAAAATTTGCATTAAGCTCATTATTATTAATGATAATATCCAGATCCTTTTTAATTGCTGCACCAGACTCAAGGTAATCAATAGACTTAGAATCATCTACTAAAACAATTAACTGTGGTAATATAGACTCATAAGTTTTTGAGTCAAATCTAGGTGCTACAAATAGCAGTAGAATAGAAAAAACCGTGAGAAAGCGCAATAACGCAAACCACGGTTTTTTTCTAGTATTTTTTGATGCACCTATATAACCGTACTGAAAAAGAGCTATCAAAGCAGCAATACCTGCAGCTACAATTATCAAAACTACGGTCATAAAAGTATTGTTTTATTAAGTTAGCATTCCGCCATCTACGTTAAGTGTTTGTCCAGTTACGTAGGTAGATAAATCGCTAGCGAGAAACACACATGCATTTGCCACATCTTCTGGAGTTCCACCGCGTTTTAATGGAATAGCATCTCTCCAGCCTTGTACAGTCGCTTCATTAAGAGCTCCAGTCATTTCAGTCTCAATAAAACCTGGAGCGATTGAGTTACATCTAATGTTACGAGATCCTAATTCTAGAGCTACCGATTTACTGAAACCTATAATTCCAGCTTTACTTGCTGCATAATTAGTCTGTCCAGCATTACCTTTAACTCCTACAACACTACTCATGTTGATGATGCTACCGCTGCGTTGTTTCAACATAGTACGTTGAACAGCTTTAGTCATATTAAACACAGACTTCAGGTTCACCTCGATCACTTTATCAAAATCTTCCTCACTGATTCTCATCAACAAATTATCTTTTGTAATACCAGCATTATTGATCAGTACGTCTATACTATCAAAATCCTTAGTTACTTGATCGATCAATTCTTGTGCCTGTTTGAAATCTGCAGCATTACTTTTGTAAGCTTTTGCTTTAATTCCTAATGATGAAAGTTCTTTTTCTAGTTCTAGAGCAGGTCCTTCAGAACTGGCATAAGTAAATGCTACATTTGCTCCATGTTTTGCAAACACCTCTGCAATTCCTTTACCTATTCCACGACTACCACCGGTAATGATGACGTTTTTGCCTTCTAATAATTTCATAAGTAGTTGGTTTATATAAAAATAACCAGAACAAATGCCATCAACAGGTGGCGTTTGTTCTGGTTGAAGTAAATTTATCCTAGTACCTCGGCAACTTTCTTACCGATTTCAGCTGGTGAGTCTACAACGTGAATACCACATTCTGACATGATTGCTTTTTTAGCTTGTGCAGTATCTTCAGATCCACCTACAATAGCACCCGCATGACCCATTGTTCTACCTGCTGGTGCAGTTTCACCTGCGATAAAACCAATTACAGGTTTTTTATTCCCTGTTTCCTTGATCCATTTTGCAGCGTCTGCTTCTAGTTGTCCACCGATTTCACCTATCATTACGATAGCTTCAGTTTCTGGATCATTCATAAATAATTCTACAGCTTCTTTTGTAGTAGTTCCAATGATAGGGTCACCACCGATACCTATTGCAGTAGAAATACCGTAACCTT
>CAZBCH010000274.1:0-6124 GCA_964490235.1 uncultured Flavobacteriaceae bacterium
ATTCTCTTCTACGGTTAGTTTTCTGAAAATAGAAGCTTCTTGAGCTAGATAACCTATACCACTTTGAGCACGTTTATACATAGGATATTGAGTAATCTTTTGATCATCCAGCCACACATCACCACCAGTAGGTTTTACAAGTCCTACCGTCATGTAAAAAGATGTCGTTTTACCAGCACCATTAGGTCCTAAAAGCCCTACGATCTCTCCTTGATTCACTTCATAAGAAACGCCTTTTACTACAGGACGCCCTTTGTATGATTTCTGTAAATTATCTGCTCTTAATTTCTTTTGCATGAAACAAATTTAATGGTTTTGAAATCAATTTTTACACTTGTAATGAGTTCTTACTCTTTACTAATTACTAAATTGCGTTCCTAATTGAAATTCAACAACCTATTATATGGAACTTCCTAGATTTCTTATGGGCGATAACGTTCATTATCCTGAAGATATTTTTGTAATACACTTAGATTATCCACGTTTTATTATTAACCTGAAAGATGATAGTCTAGAATTTCTTGAAGAAATCACAAAATCAGATAAAGAAGAGCTGGAAGAAGAAACTAAAAACCTTATTGAAGAGGCTAGCCGCTTTTATGATGAACAAATGGAATTGTACGAGCAGTAATGGAAGAAGTGAAGCAATTAGATTGGGATATCAGTTTATTTCTCAACGATTGGGGAAATGACGTGGTGGATCTTTTTTTTAATGTAATAACTCATAAATTATATGCAATACCTCTATATCTTTTTGTTTTATATGTGTTGTACAAGAAAATAGGAACTCGCAATTTAATTATTGCATTGATTTCTATTGCATTACTTATTGCGGTAAGCGACCAGCTGGCAAATCTTTTTAAAGATAATCTAGAACGTTTACGTCCCTTTAGAGAGCCAGCGTTAGAAGGATTAATTTCTAAAGTTGGGAAAAGCGGTGGTACTTATGGATTTTACAGTGGTCACGCGAGCAATGCGGTTGCACTGGCAACTTTTCTATGGTTTATATTAAAGCGCAATCATAAAACATTAGGAGTTGTTATGATATTCTGGGCAGCTTTAGTAGTTTATAGCCGTGTGTATTTAGGTGTGCACTATTTTGGCGATGTGCTTATGGGCAGTTTCATGGGCTTACTTTTAGGGCTGTTTTTTGCTTGGGTTTACGCTTTCGCGAAAGCGAGGTATGGAATATCCACTACCATAAATTAAAAGCTTATGACAAAGCAATTTCATTTTGAAGTGCTTACCAGATGGCAAAAAGGAGTTGAGAACAATCCTAAATCCCATGTTTCTAAAATATCAGGAAAAGAAGATTTAAAAATTTCTGCAGCTAAAGAATTTAAAGGCGAAGCAAGTAAGCATAATCCTGAAGATTTACTTCTTAGCGCTTTATCTTCCTGTCATATGATGTCTTATTTCTACCTGTGCCAGCAAAACAAAATAGAAATTTTAGATTATCAAGATAATGCCATAGGAACCTTAGAATTAAAAGAAGATGCTAGTGGCGGCTTTACTGAAGTGGTGTTGCATCCTACGGTAACTATAAAAAACTCAAAACAATCAGACCTAGCTTTAAAGTTGCATGAAAAAGCTCATGAACTTTGTTTTATAGCAAATTCTGTAAACTTCCCAATAAAAGTAATTCCTAGAATTAATAATTAACGCTGATACCTTTAATTTAATACGTCAAAGGATAATTTTAATCCTGATATGACCATGCTGGTACCTATGATAGCAATGATTAATCCCATCAATTTACCTATAACAGAGATTACATTATCACCTATCTTTTTTGCAATGACATCACTTAATGAAAATGCGATGTAGTTGAGCAAACACATCAATGCAAATACCACGATGATTACAGCAATATTGACGTAAGAGGTAGTATTTGCAACAAAATTAGTCGCAGTTACTATTGTTCCTGGACCTGCAAGAATGGGAATGGCAAGCGGTGAAATCGCAATATTCTCGTCATAATTAACCGTTTTAAGACGCTTGATATTTGATTTTTTAGACTGTAACATTTGAAAGCCTACGAAGAATATTAATATTCCACCAGTAATTTTAAAAGCAGGAATCGTGATACCAAACAAATCAAAAATATAATTACCTAGCAATACAAAAACCGATACAATGATAAAGGCTACTATTACGGCCTTAAGATTTATTCTTTGTTTGGTTTCCTTATCAGCACCGTCAGTTAATGAAAGAAAAATAGGCATATTAGAAATTGGGTTCATAATGGCAAAAAAGCCAGTGAAAACAGATAACCCAAATGTCATTATATCATTCATAAAACTAGATTCTAAACATGTCAAGTGATTCTTTAGACAAGTCTATTGCCTAATTTTCAGCGCGCAAAAGTAATTAAAAGAAACATCGTGAAATTTTATTTGATATATTTTTTAATAAAATTTCAATGCTGTTTCTGTCATGTGTTTAGGTATATCAAAGGCATCTACCAGATGCTGGCTCTCATTCTTTAAATCTTTACATAGTTTTTGAATGAGTTTGTTAATTGCTAGTGATTTGGAACCTGAGATATAGTCATGTTCTAGAAACCAGCCTTTATTTTCTTCTATACGATGTAATGCATACAGATTTTTTAATGAAGTAAGAATATCTTTTACACTGTCGTTCTCCTGTTCTTCAATCTTTGCTATAAATCTTTCTAAAACAATGCGGTCGATGTAAGCACTTGCCATATCTATCAAATGGACTTGAACGTGTAAAAACGCATCATAGCTGTCCATCCCACCTTTAATTTTTTTGCTTAATCTCATTGCCAGAGAACGTAAAGAGTATTCTTCTCGATAGGTAAAAGCACTGAGCAGAAAATCATTACTTAACAAATGATCTTCTGAGGTATCTCTAGTCACCAGCGGATTAAGCTCACTGAGATTTGTTGAAGCTATACTAGAAATATATTTTAAAGTATCCCACCAGTCCATTTTACCAAATTGCTTCCTGAAATAAGTCAAGCGACTCTTTGCAGTTAATTGCAATAAAACGGTATTATCACCTTCAAAAGTGGTAAAAATATCAGAATCTGCTTTTAACAGGTCAAAGTACATCTCACTTAAATATCCTTTACCACCACAAGCCTCACGACAGGTTTGTATCGTTGCTGTGGTATTCCAGGTGCTTAACGCCTTAAGACCAGCGGCGAGAGCTTCCATTTCTTGTGCATCGTGGTCTGAATCGCTCGTATATTCTTTCAATAAATGATCATGAGCAAAATCATAGGCATAGGCATTTGCAATTAAAGGCATTAACTTCTTTTGATGTGTAGGGTAGTCCATGATGGATTGTTCTGGCTCACCTGGTGGACCAAATTGTACACGATCTAAAGCAAAATATACAGCCATATTCAAAGCTTTTTTGCTAGCCATATTTCCAGCAATAGGAACGCAAAGTCTACCACCTACTAACGTTCCTAGCATGGTGAAAAATCTTCTAGATGGACTACTTATAGGACTATAATACTGGCCATCTTCATCAATATCACCGTATTTGTTAAGTAAGTTTTCTTTGGGAATACTAATCGAATTAAAATGTAAAGTACCATTATCTACACCATTAAGACCCATTTTATGACCATTATCACCTATAGTGATTCTTGGCATAGTATTACCTTTTTTATCCCTAATTTGAACTAGAAAAGCATGAATTCCATGTTCTTCACCATCTACAATGAGCTGGGCAAAAACAGTTGCCATTTGAGCATGCATGCCAGCATTTCCAATATAGGTTTTACGGTCGTGTTGAGAAGGTGTATTGATTATAAAACTATTGCTTTCTGGTTGATAAATGGCTGTAGTTTGCAATGCTTTGACATTACTACCATGGTGCATTTCTGTCATGGCAAAACATCCTGGTAAAGCCATTGTACCTATGTCTTGCATGTATTTATCGTGATGCATTTTTGTACCTAAAGACGCTACACTACCACCGAAAAGTCCAAAATGCACTCCAAATTTTATAGTTGTGCTTAAATCATATTTAGCAATCTCTTCAAAGACAGCTGCATATTGCACCATAGAATCAGAACCACCATAAGCAGTTGGATAAGCTAGATTTCCTAAACCAGCATCGGCTAATTCTTGAGTCCATTTATAAACTTTCTCTTTGCGTGTAAACAAGTTATCATCATAACTCTCAATATCTTTTTTATGAGGATCTAAAATGCTTTGAACTTTCAATTTTAAATCGGCATGGTCATGCTGTAATAATGATTTTAATAATAGAGAGTATTCTCGTTTTGGTTTATTAATAGTAAAACTTTGGTCTTGTACAACAGGATTAGTTTCATATACTGATCGTATTGCCTCATGACTTGCTACACCTAGATAATTTTCTATGTGAGTTAATGATTCTTTTGTTTGATCATTGATCCATTCTTCAGAATCTGCACTTTTTGCTAGTTTTTTACCTAATGAATATAAATCCATTTTTTCAGAAGGATCTAATAAATTTGCATGGTCTTTTATGTAGCTTTTCCAGTAGGCTAGTTCTCTAGCAGATGGCGGATTCTCTGGATGTAGCCATTTATAAACAGATTTTTTAACCTCAGGTTCTATCGTTTTATTTTTTTCAAATTGTTCTTTGATATAAACGATCTCATGATCTTCCAGCACTTCATCAGCCCAAGCGATATATAATAAAGGTAGAAATGGTAAAAGAGAATCTTGAATGTTAATGGAAGTTTTCATGTTACTTAATTTGTAAATCGCTTGTTTAACTGGTAGTAAGATACTTTGCTATTCTATATTATTAGCCTTATAAAATCTTAAAACTATTAGTAGATTTTAAATAGTATCGTATCGTTCCTTTCCGACTCTCGGCAAAGCCGAGAGGCAATCAGGAGTGGTTGAAAGATGCTGTAAACTAGCACTAAACTCATTCAACTCCACAATGTCTTTTAATATCCTCTAGCACATGCTTCAACTCACTAAAAACATACTGATTTTCATATCTCAAGACAGTAAATCCCATATTTTCTAGATCCTGATCTCGCAATTCATCTTTTTCAAATTGATTGGGCTCATTATGATAATTCCCATCCAATTCTATGATGAGTTGAAATGGAGCACAGTAAAAATCTACAATATAATTTTTTATAGAATGCTGTCTACGGAATTTTAAACCATGAAACTTTTGAGTTTTTAATTCATTCCACAAAAAGGCTTCCGCAGGAGTTAAATTTTTACGCAAGGATTTGCGATGATCTCTTAGATGTGGTAAATCATGAATTTGTTTCCTACGCTTCATGATTTGAAGTTAATGAAATAAATTTAGATAATAAAAAGCACTGCATCTATCCTTTCCGACCAAAATTCGCAACTGCTCATTTTGCCCACCTTTCCTTTTCCAAGGAAAGGAGTTTTTAATATAGAGATTTAAAAAAAAACTTCTCGCCTTAGAAAAGGCGAGGACAGGTTTAGCAGCTTTGCTGCAAACCAGGAGTGGTTGAAAGATGCTAGTTTTGAGAAAAATCCCTAATCCATTCCCAATAGCTCATCCACCGTATTTGCCGTAACACTATGGTAGTTGCCTCTTGCAGTTTTGTAGATTTCTTTGGCCTCTTCTATTCGTTCCGCTTTCGCGAAAGCGGAAAATAAAGTAGTTACATACCAGCGACGTCCTACCGTATTTAAAAACTCAGCGATTTTTGTGTCGACATCGTTGCTATGGTAATTGTTCAAAATAGATTGCTCATACCAAACCATGGTGATGTAAGAATTCGTTGAATTGGTAAAGTCAAAGATGTTATCCAATTGTTGCATTTGCGCAGCAGAAATATCGGTTGGGAAATTACGAATGAAGTGCACCCATTCTTGTGGTGTCCAGTTTTCAGTTTTAATAACCTCTATTTTATTAGTTTTTAAGAACTCTTCTAGCGTTTTCTCTACATTAGTAAAAGCATCAGACTCTATGATAGCAGCGTTTTCTGGCACACCAGGCTGGTAAATCCATTCTTCAGTATTGAATGTGATGTTGTTTTTTTCTAACAAATGCTCGTTGAGGTAAGTGATAAAGTCCTCAGTATTTGTGGGAGAAAAAGCATTCTTTTTAAAATAGGATTTTAAGAAAGCATCCATGTTGTCACGTCCTACTTTTT
>CAZBCH010000275.1:0-4470 GCA_964490235.1 uncultured Flavobacteriaceae bacterium
GTAATTTAGGGTTGCCATCTTCAATCGCCTCATTTAAAAAAGAAATTAACTCATCCAGAAATGCTTGAGGCTCATTAGAATCAATTGCTTTAAATCCAGATCGCTCGAGATCTTTATTCACTTGGCTTTTATACACCATAAAAACATGATGTCTATCCTCTAATTTATTCTTTAAAACTGCAAGCTTTTCTGACATGATAAGACTTTAAAAATTCAAATTTAATAGGTTGCTAACATAAGTCTCTTATTAAAAGTTGTAATCTTACTTTTTGATGATTATTTCGCTTTAGCAAAAGCGGAATCTTTATAAAAGTTATAACTAGAAATAAGGAATTAAACTAAATTACTAGCGCTTGAGAGGTGCACAAACCATTCTAGCAGCAAAGAAATAATAAGAATCAAGATATTAACCTAAAGACTTCCGCCTGAGTGTAAGAGAACTCAATAAATTATTGAAAAAGAAAAGAGACTGTTATATTAACCTAAAGATTTCCGCCTGCGCGTAAGAGAATTCTAACGGCGATGTAGAAAAAAAAGAGATCAAGATACTAACTAAAAGATTTCCGCCTGCGCGGAAATTAGTGCATGACAAAAAAAGAATTATTTCATATTGCTGAATCCTACTTTGAAAATCAAGGCTGGACGGCTTTTCCTTTCCAAAAACAAACGTGGGAAGCGTTTCTTTCTGGTAAAAACGGCTTGCTTAATGCACCTACTGGAAGTGGTAAAACTTACGCGCTTTGGGTTGCTGTTGTACTCAATTACATCAAATCAAATCCTAATTATAAGACTAAAAATAAAAAAGGACTAAAAGCTATTTGGATCACGCCATTGCGATCGTTGTCTCAAGAAATTGCTCAAACCTCTCAAAAATTTGTAGATGGAATAGGCCTGCCTTTTACAGTAGGGATACGTTCTGGCGATACAACCACTAAAGAAAGAGCGGCTCAAAAAAAGTCGATGCCCGATTTATTGATTACAACTCCAGAGAGTTTGCACTTACTTCTTGCTACTAAAGACCACCATAAAATCTTCAAAGATTGCAACGCTATTATTATAGACGAATGGCATGAACTGCTAGGCACAAAGCGTGGCGTTCAAATGGAATTGGGACTATCTCGTCTCGCTGGCATCAACAAAAATCTACGCATTTGGGGAATAAGTGCGACTATAGGTAATCTTGAGCAAGCTAGACAGGTTTTATTAGGTGTAGAATCGGCACGCTTTCGCGAAAGCGTACTCATCAAAGCAAATCTGAAAAAAGATATAGAGGTGCGATCGATAATTCCAGCGTCTATGGATAAATTTCCATGGCGTGGTCATCTAGGCTTACATCTTTTAGAAGACGTGGTGAACATCATTAACAGCAGTAAGTCTACGTTAATTTTTACCAATACTAGAGCGCAATGCGAGTTGTGGTTTCAAGCGATAATGCAACAGCATCCAGAATTTGCTGGAGAAGTCGCAATGCATCATGGATCTATTAACAGAGAGACACGTATCTGGGTAGAAAATGCCATAAGAAATGAGTCTCTTAAGGCATGTGTATGTACGTCTTCGCTCGATTTAGGAGTAGATTTTGCGCCAGTAGAAACTATTATTCAAGTAGGCGGACCCAAAGGTGTTGCACGATTCTTACAACGAGCAGGAAGGTCTGGTCATAGACCTGGTGAGACTTCGGTAATTTATTTTTTACCAACACATGCGTTAGAATTAATCGAAGCTAGTGCTTTACAAAAAGCGGTAAAAACACAAGCTGTAGAAGATCGATTACCCTATTTACTTTGCTATGATGTACTGATTCAGTATTTGTGTACACTTGCTATTTCTGGCGGTTTTTATCCGCAGGAGATATTTCCTGAAGTAAAAGCTACATTTTGTTATCAAGAGCTGACTTTTGAAGAATTTCAATGGTGCCTTAATTTTATCGTTTATGGAAGTTCTTCTCTAGGTTCTTATGACGAATATAAAAAGGTGTCCATAGACGAAGACGGACGCTATTTTATTGATGATCGAGGTATCGCCATGCGTCATCGTTTACAAATGGGAACTATTGTAACAGGTACTGATATCACAGTAAAATATGTAACTGGTGGCTACATAGGTTCTATAGAAGAATATTTTATAAGCCAGCTATCTCGTGGTGATGTATTTGTTTTTGCTGGAAGAACTCTTGAATTTGTACGCTTAAAAGGAATGGTAGCACAAGTGCGCAATTCTAAAAGAAAAAAAGGTAAGGTTGTGAACTGGATGGGAAGTCGCATGCCGCTTACCTCACAATTGGGAGAATTACTTCGAGAAGAAATGCAAAATTTTCAAAGTAGTAAAAAACGTAGTCCAGAAGCTAAGGCGCTTAAAGATATTATTACACGGCAGCAACGTGAAAGTATCGTCCCGCAAAATCATGAGTTTTTAATAGAAACATTTAAAACAAGAGAAGGATACCATTCGGTATTTTACCCATTTGAAGGAAGATTAGTTCACATGGCTATGGCCGGATTAATAGCATATCGCATTAGTTTATTGCAGCCTATAAGTTTCTCGCTTGCCTACAATGACTATGGATTTGAGATTTTGAGTGATCAAGAGTTTGATATGCAAAATGTGCTGGACAACAACCTCATTACTTCTGACATGATTTTAGAAGATCTAGAGGCAAGTGTCAACGCTACAGAACTTGCCAAAAGAAAATTTAGAGATATTGCTGTTATCGCTGGGCTGGTTTTTACTGGTTATCCTAATAAAGCGATTAAAGTAAAACACCTTCAAAGCAGTAGCCAGCTATTATTTGAAGTCTTTAGAGATAATGAGCCGGATAATTTATTATTTAGACAAGCGTATACAGAAACCTATGAGCAAGAAATAGAAGAGTACCGCTTGCGAGAAGCTTTTGAGCGTATAGAAAAACAAACCATAGTCTGGAAAGCTTGTGAAAAGCCTACTCCTTTCTCCTTTCCTATTATTACAGATCGTTTGCGCGAAAAGTTAAGTAGTGAAAAGCTTGCAGATCGTATCAAGCGCATGCAACTGAAATGGGAATGATATTAACTGCCAGATAAATATTTCTTAGGAGTAGTACCGTACTTCTTTTTAAAAGCACTTATAAAATGACTTCCTGTACTGTAACCTACTTTTAATCCCACTTCATTAACATTATACTGACCGGTATCTAAAAGTTGTCTTGCATAATCCATCTTATGATCTAAGGCAAAACCATAAACGGTATCGCCATAAACTTCTTTAAATCCTTCTTTTAATTTTTTAAGTGACAAACCTATTTCTAGCGCAAGATCTGGCAGTGATGGTAGATCGATCATGCGCTCAATGACTATTTCTTTAGCTCTTTTAATCTTACGCATATTTTCTTCATCGGCTAGAAATGGACAAGCCTCGAGATCTGCATCTTCTTCTCTATTGAAATAAAGAGATAATAGTTCATATGACTTGCCTTTAAAATACAACTGTTTAATGGTATCATTTAAATTATAATTCATCAATTGATGTAGGGCAACAGCCATAGAAGGTGATATTTTACCATCCACGTAGTATTTCTTATCCTTATTTTCTGGACTTAGAAAACTAACGTGTTGTGCGTCTGGAGAAAAAAGCGAGTGAAATTTCTTGATCGATATCAGTACCGATACAAACCAGGTTTGAGGAGAAATACTCAAATCCATCGGTAAATCTCTAGACGGATTATATAATAAATAGGAGTTTTGCTCTTTGAGATCAAGCTTATAACTACCTTGATTAAAAGCGAGTTGCACATTTCCTTTTAAACAGTAATGAAATTGTAAAAAGTTACTATCTACATGATGCTCAAAAACAGCTTTATCTGCACTATCATTTTTTAATCTTATTACATGAAACCCATTTTCTATGATGGTTATTTCAGCAGCACCTTTGGCGATGTTTTCCATAAATCCTCTTATTTAAAATCACTCTAAATAGCTTGTATTCTGCTTACGCGAAAGCGATATAAACACTAGCAACAGCCTATTTTATAGTCTGATAGCACAAAGATAACTCATAGCGACGAAAAAGGAACCTGTAGCGTTATTTTTATAACTAATGCTGGTTTAATTTTGTCGACTACTACAGAAAAGAATTTATGGCCGCGGCAGCAGCAAAACATCATACCTTTTACGCAATAGGAATTAGTTACCGCAAGGCAGATGCCGAAATGCGTGGTGCGTTTTCCTTGAGTGCAGATGCTATTGAAAATGTTTTGACCCAAGCAAAGGAAGAAGGAATCCCTTCGCTAGCGGTAATTTCTACCTGTAATCGTACCGAATTATATGGATTTGCTCAACATCCTTTTCAACTTATCAAATTACTTTGTGAACATTCTCATGGTACTGTAGAAGAGTTTGAGAAAATAGCCTACGTCCATAAAAATGAAAAGGCAAATGATCACCTTTTTAATGTAGGAACTGGATTAGACAGTCAGATATTAGGAGATTTTGAAAT
>CAZBCH010000276.1:0-1704 GCA_964490235.1 uncultured Flavobacteriaceae bacterium
TGGTCGCTGCGATGATGGCAGTCCATGGTATCTCAAACGGAATCTCAAAACCGGCAGATACAGCATAACCTATTAACATTCCTAGAACTATTCCTAAAATACTACCGTACTGGCTTATTAAGAATGTTTCAATAAAAAACTGCCATGAAATAGTACTGCGTTTAGCACCTAGCGCTTTTCTAACTCCTATTTCTCGAGTGCGCTCTGTTACAGATACTAGCATGATATTCATTAAGGCTATAGAAGAACCAAAGATGGTAACGAGACTAATGATAATAGCAGCAACGCTTAACGCAGAGCTTACAGAATTTAAATCTTCCATCAATTGATCGCTTTGTATCACGCCAAAGTTATCCTCTTCTATAGGTTTTAAACCTCTTATGTTGCGCATGAGTATAGTAGCATCACTCTTTGCGCTTTCCATTAAATTTTGCTCAAAAACTTTGACACTTAGGTCATAGTTAATGTTAGGAGATGTGTATATACCACGAGCTGCATCGATAGGTATAAGAACTCTTAAGTCCACACTGTTACCAAAGGTGCTTCCTTTTTCTTCTAAAATACCGACTACGGTAAATTTATTACCTCGTATACTTAAGGTCTTTCCTAGCGGATTAAAGCCTTGAAAAAGAGCATCCTCCATATCGCTACCTATGATACACACCTTAGAATTATTCTCGATATCTAAAGAAGAGAACATACGACCTTGAGCTAGTTTAATCCCAGCATTTTCAGCATAGTGCTCATTCACTCCAGCAACGATAACTTTAGGTTTAGTTTTACGGTCTTCTGCTTTAACCTCTGCCATGCTAGTGGCTTGAAAAGAAACTCCTACTTGAGTCAGTGGTGTATTGTATTTATCTTCAAATTCTCTTACTTGTCTATAACTAATGATAGGATTGATCTTAGTTCTTTGTCCGCCGCCTTGTCTTTGAAAACTACGCGCATAACGCTGCATGTAAAACGTATTTGTACCTATTCCAGAAAATCCATTATTTAAGGTAGAAGACAGTGCATTTACAGCACTTAAAATACCTACTAAAGCAGTTATACCTATAGCAATAATAATGATAGTAAGAATGGTGCGCAGCAGTTGCCCTTTGATACTTTGTTGCGCGATACTGAAATTTTGACGTAATAATCCTAACATGAAAAGTAAGACTTGAAAAAAGCCAGAAAGTTACAAGTTATCACGGTAATTTCTGTTTTTATTAAAATTTCATTAGGAAGAGACGTCCTTGAACTGTTTATATTTGCAAACTCAATACAAATTATGGCACAGAAACCGTCTATTCCTAAAGGTACAAGAGATTTTAGCCCGCTAGAAGTACAGCGCAGGCAATACATTATGAATATTATCCAGCGTCATTTTGAGCTGTATGGATTCATGCCTATTGAAACACCTAGTTTTGAGAACTCTGACACCTTAATGGGTAAATACGGTGAAGAAGGCGACCGATTGATTTTTAAGATTCTCAATAGTGGAGAATACCTTAAAAAAGCAGATGTTGATTTATTAGAAACTGGTAAAGAAAGCCAGCTTACTTCTCAAATTTCAGAAAAAGCTTTACGTTACGATCTTACGGTTCCTTTTGCGAGATACGTTGTCCAAAATCAAAACGATATCACCTTTCCTTTTAAACGCTATCAAATGCAAAACGTGTGGCGAGCAGATCGTCCACAGAAAGGTCGTTTTAGAGAATT
>CAZBCH010000277.1:0-5237 GCA_964490235.1 uncultured Flavobacteriaceae bacterium
TTGATTCAAGAACGTTTTCAAAATGCCGCTTCAGTGACTGAATCATTATTAGATGAAACTAAAAAAGAAGTACTAGTCTCATTGAAAAGTCGTGTGCGACCAGAATTTATAAATCGTATTGATGACATAGTTATGTTTACACCTCTTAATCAAAACGAGATTAAAGAGATTGTAAGCCTGCAACTTAAAGGAGTCACTAAATTACTTGCAAAACAAGGTATAGTAATAGATGCTACAAATGAAGCGATTCAATTACTAGCAAAAAAAGGTTATGATCCTCAATACGGCGCTAGACCGGTTAAACGAGTTATACAAAGAGAAATTCTTAATGAATTATCTAAACAGATCTTATCTGCTCAAATAGTAACCGATAGCATAGTTCTAATAGATGCCTTTGAAGATGAATTGGTATTTAGAAATCAAACCGATTCTGTAGAAGTTATTTAATTATAAATTGAATATTACTTAAAAAGCTCATGCTATATTTCTTTAGGGTGAGCTTTTCTGTATTTGATGATTAGTTGTAAGGATATCGCTTTCGCGAAAGCGGTAATAATAAAAGCCTGCTTTGAATAATTCAAAACAGGCTTAATTTTTTAATATTGAGAGTTTCTCTAGTCTACAATTAGTCTGAGAGTCTCAACTTGCTCTTTACCTTCTAACCTGATTATATATGCTCCTGCAGCAAATGTGTTTACTTCAATTTCATTAACACCAGGAACTACTTTATTCATAGCAATAGTTTTACCAGTCATATCGATAACGCGATAATCAATACTACCTTGAAAAGATGGAGAAAGTTCTAATTGTACCGTTGCTCCACTTGCTGGATTAGGATATAATTTACTAGCAACAAATTCTAATTCAAATGCTTCATTACTTAAAGTTATTTGAGATTCAAAAGCTCCTATATCACGAGTACCAAATACAGCCTGACCTATTTGATCAGTAAAGGTGTCTGCACTATCACCATTGTCAAATGCTCTCGTTCCATTCATTAAGGCATGTGTCAAAGTAATTCCACCATTGTTTGCAAGAGGACCTAAGGCTGCATATTCTGGTGCTGCAGATGTTCCCACTATATCTGTTGCTAATGGTGTGAAATCTCCTATATCGTCTATTTCGATCAAGTTAAAGCCTAAAGAAGTAAAAGCGCCTGTGCTCACTCCTATATCCGGCACTCCGTTAGTTGACACATTCTCAGCAATTATCGAATTTTTTATCGTAAAACTACCGCTTGCCGACTGAAATCCAACTCCACCTGCATCTGTAGTTGCAGTATTTCTAGCTACAGTCACTGCATTTAAAATATTTACTGGTCCAGTACTTACTATTCCTCCACCATTTGCTCCAGCACTATTTCCAGAAATAGTAGATGTAGAAACTGTCATAGAACCGTTTAAGTTACCTATTCCACCACCATTTGCTGTTGCTGAATTATTAGAAATCGTTGAGTTTGAAATAATAAAATCACCTCCGTTTAAGAAAATTGCTCCACCACCATCGTTAGTAAGGTCTGTACCGAATGCACTATTTCCATCTAAAGTGCTAAATTCTACCGTCATTGTACTATTATTCTGGTTCCATAAAGCACCACCTTCACGGCCAGCACTATTATTATTAAATGTAGATCTTAAAATATCAGTAGTTGTAGCACCGGTAATATGAATTGCACCACCGTTTCCTGGCGCCGGAGTTCCCGCTGTTCCATTAACATCATTTGATGATACATCGCAATCAGTAATTGTTAAAAAACCGTCGATGATTTCAAATGCACCACCTGCTCTATTTGCAGCGTTACCAGTGAATGTAGAATTCAAAAACGAGAGTCCTCCATCTAGACTTAAAACTGCACCACCAGATCCAGATGTCCCTTGAGCGAGATTGTTAGTAACTGTAATACCATCTGCAAGAACATCTCCTCCATTGTTAAAAATTCCCGCACCACCGTCATCTGCTGAATTACCAGTAGCAAAATTAGCATCAATTGTAGAATTTGTTATGGTCATTACACCTGTTCCATTCCATAAAGCACCACCTTCTCTTGCTGCAATATTTCCTGAAAATCCAGAGTTATTAATCGTTATATCTTGATTACCAGTAATGTGTAGCGCACCTCCATTTCCAGGTGCTGCAATCGCAGGTGCAGCTCCCGCATTATTCATATTCATTGTAACATTACTCAATGAAGCTGTTCCTGTTCCTGCAACTATTTCTATAGCTCCACCAGCTCTATTTGCCGTGTTGCTATTTAATGAAGAGCTATCAATATTGATAGAAGCATCTGCATCTACTAATACCGCTCCACCAGAACCTGAAGCTCCGTTTGCTACATTATTAGTTAAAATAGAACCATTTACAATTGAAACTGTACCACCGTTTAAGGCATATACTGCTCCACCACCATTGTCTGCACCAGCTCCACTTGCTATGTTGCTGTCTAAAGTAACGCCATCTACGGTCATTGTTCCCGTACCGTTCCACAGTCCACCACCTTCGCTCATCGCTGTGTTATTATTCACTGTTCCTCCTGTGATACTTACAGGACTAGATCCACTTATGTGCAATCCTCCACCATTTCCTGGCGCTCCAGCTCCTACCACTACTCCTGCTGTATTGCTGTTTAAATTTACGTTAGTTAATGTAACTGGGGCTCCTGAATTTGCTTCAATTCCTCCACCTGCGCGGTTTGCTCCATTTCCTGAAATTGTAGTTCCTGTGGCGTCTAGTGAACCGCCTGCAACTAAAATCCCTCCACCAGTACTGGTACTTCCTGTGGCATTATTATCGTTTACTGTTACACTTCCTGTTATTACTACTGCTCCACCTTCATTATAGATTCCTCCTCCACCAGCTTCTCCTGGATTCATTGCTCCCATTGAAGCTTCTCCATTTGCTGTATTATTATTTATAGCTGCGGTTCCATCGATATTCATAACACCTGATCCATTCCATAATCCTCCACCTTCGTTTGATGCTATGTTTTGAGTAAATGAACCGTTTGTAATATTTACTGTTCCTGCTTGAGAAACATGAAGTGCTCCTCCATTACCTGGTGCGCCAGCTCCTACAACTGCTCCTGTGATATTCATACTCATAGTAACATCAGTAAGATTTGTAGTTGACACTTGATTTTGTTCAATTCCTCCACCAGCACGGTTAGAACTATTGCTAGAAATAGTAGAACCATTTGCAGTAAATACTCCATTGGCGTTTAATACTCCACCACCAGTTCCTTGTGCTCCATCTGCCACATTGTTTGTAATAACTGTGGTTGCATCTGTTAGAACTGTTCCGCCTTCATTATAGATTCCTCCACCACCAGAAGCACCAGCAACCAGCGCATCACTTCCTGAAGCTGTATTACCGTCAATTGTAGTAGAAGTTATAGTCATTACTCCTGATCCATTCCATAATCCTCCACCTTCATTTGATGCAGTGTTGTTGGAAAAGCTAGAAGCATTTATAGTAGAATTTCCTGCGCCAGTCATGTGTATAGCTCCACCGTTACCAGGGTTGCTACCTGTAGAATTTGCAGTAAACACACTACTATCTATATTAAGATTACCCAAAGCTCCAGAATTATCTTCTATCGCGCCTCCTGCTCTCGATGCTGAATTTAGATTAAAAGTTGCGTCATTAACGGTTAAACTTCCACCGTTAGAATTTAGAATGGCACCACCACTTCCAGAAGTTCCGTTTGCAAAATTTGAATCAAAAATAGAAACACCATTAATTGTTACGATTGCGCCATTATTGAATAAAGCTCCACCTCCATTTGTTCCAGCAGAACCGGTTGCTCTGTTATTTCTGAATTCACAATCGGTTAGTGTAAGAACCGTAGTCGCGTCGTTAACAGCAACAGCGCCGCCATCTGTAGCTTCACCATTGGTAAATATCACATCATTAATAGTGATAGAACCAGCTACTGTAGAGCTAAAGTTAAAAATACGGCTTGAATTTGTTCCTGATATAGTGGTAGGTGTACCACCGTTATCACCATTAATTGTAAGTGATAGAAATGAACTAATAGCAATTTCTCCATTTGTAAGAGTAATTGTTTGTCCTTGAATAGAATTGTCAAAAGTTAAAATACCGTTGGTACCTACATTGGCTATCTCAACGCGTAAAGTTCCTGGTGTACCGTCATCAATTGTTTTTGTTACCACCTGCGCAAAAGATAGCGTAGAGATAAAAAAGAAAACAACAGTAACACTCCATAGAGTAATGTTTTTCATAATGTTAATTATTTTGGTTATTAATTTAAGTTGAGGCTCAAAAAATGCGCTTTATCAATAATCATTAACAACTATCGATTAGAACATGAATTTTTAATCCACTTAATACTTACGAGAGGATTGCACAAGTGGTTGTACGTCAGATGTTAAACAATAGTTAAAATAAAAACAACCCTTTACACTAGACTTATCAAAAGAATAAAATTCTCAAAAAGAGATTGAAATTATTACGCTTTCGCGAAAGCGAGAACACAACAATTGAGATAAGCTTAAAAAAGACATTTGAAAATCCACATGGTTTCACTACTTTGCAATTACGAAAAATTTGAATATGCAGTATAAAAGACTTTTTGATTTCCCTCATTATCAGCTAGAGACGTTTCCACGAGAAGATGCTTTAGTTTCAAAAGTTAATGGTGAATGGGTAAAAACTTCTACAAAATCCTTTGTAGAGCAAGCAAATGCAGTCTCTAGAGGTTTATTAAGATTAGGAGTTCAGAAAAATGATAAAATTGCTCTTATTTCTACAACTAATAGAACTGAGTGGAATATAATGGACATAGGAATCATGCAAACTGGTGCACAAGATGTACCTATTTATCCCACCATATCTGAGGATGATTATGCTTATGTTTTAAATCATAGTGAATCTAAATATGTCTTTGTTTCAGATCAAGAAGTGTATGATAAAGTCATGCGTATTAAGGATCAAGTTGAGTCTCTTAAAGAGGTTTATTCATTTGATTCTATTTCAGGTTGTAGAAGTTGGGACGATGTAAAAGAATTAGGAAAAGATGCAAGTAACCAGGCAGATTTAGAAAAAATCATGGCCTCTATAGACATTGAAGATCTTGCAACGCTTATTTATACTTCTGGAACCACTGGTAGACCTAAAGGAGTGATGTTATCGCATAAAAACATTGCAAGCAATGCCATGACTTGTGAGTTAAGATTACCTATAGTCAAAGGACAATCAAAGGCCTTAAGTTTTTTACCAGT
>CAZBCH010000278.1:0-3961 GCA_964490235.1 uncultured Flavobacteriaceae bacterium
AGTATTTCTATTCCCTGCTGAAGACTTTAAAACTGTCATTGAAAGATGTGCACAAAATGGTATAGGAATCTATAAAATTCTCGTTTGGAAAAATGATGAGGTCGCACATGTGTTATCGCATGAAAAATTCTTGAAAAAAGCTACCGATTTGCGATGGGCAAAAACGGCTTATTTTCAATATGCGAGAGAAGATGCCTCTTATATGTTTAGTGCAAACTTTAAAGTTTCTGAAAAACTGCTAGAACGCGCTTCACTTTTTGTTCCAAAAATCAAAGACGAAGAAGAATAGCAAACCTTATTGCATAAGTTATAGCTCTATTTATTTAATTATATCTTTTATAATCTTAAGATGATGATGGGTGTGAATACCCATAAATTTGATGGTGTCTTTAAGATCAAGCCATCCAAATAATGGATGCTTAAATGTTTTATTTTTTTCTAGTGTCATAAGACTTTTTACACTTTCTCTAACTTTATTAAGTTTTAATAAAAGTTCTTCTTTTGATAGTGCAGTATCAGGAACTACTTGCTTGGGTGCGCGACCTTTTCCTCTAGGCATATAACCTGTATTCATAATGATCAATTTTAAAAAAGAAAATTTAGGCTGATAGTCTTGAGGATTTGAATTTTTTAATACTTCAGGTATTCCTTCTAGCACTTTTAAACTATGATCTATGTGCCAGAAAGTACCTTTTTTTGATATTTTATTATTGTGAGAATCTCCTGCTTTTATAAAAGAATCTAACTCGTTTATTTGTTTTAATAATCGTTCGATCATAGGACAATTCTCTATTAATAAATATTAAGGATAATTATTTCTTTTTCTTGAAATGTAAAGGTAGTTCCAGCTGTCTTACCTTTAAGGGCTTGTCCCATAGGAGAAGATAGACTTATGGAAAAACAGTCTTTGCCATCAATCTGAATTTTTCCCATTCCAGCTCCCATATAAAAATAACCTGAAGGTAATATCACTAACGCGCCAGGTTCTACTATGGAGCAAGCTTTATCAGGATCAATGCGCAACATTTGATCTAAAATCACACGTGTTTGCGCTCCTTGTCGTTTATATAACTCTTCTTCATTTTGAATCATAGCTCGCCCTGTTTCATATTTATCTCCAGCGCTACTTTTTGTTTCATTTCGTTTTGCATCCATTAAAGAGTCTAAGTTTTTCTTTATTGTATTTAAACGATCGCCTAACACGTTTAGACAATAAGTATTTATCTCTATTTTAAAATTTTGATATTCTTTATCATTCATAAATATTGTGATCTGTGAGTAAATATAGACTTATTGAGAAATTTAAACGCATAAAAAAACCTCTTATCTCCATTTAGAAATAAGAGGTTCATTACTTTAAAATGTATAATTATGGAAGCAAAACGTTTCCTATAGCGTGAATTACCCCATTGGTAGCAGTAATATCTGTCGCCACTACGGTAATAACTCTATTGTTATTATCTGTAATTGTCACATTATTTGTGGTGTTTAAAGTAAACATACTTCCTTGAGCTGTTGTAGGCATGAATCCATCAGTAATTGCTGCTGCACGTACTGCACCGGTTGTTATTACATGGTAGGTAAGTACGGCATCTAAAGTACTCGTAGTAGAAGCTCCTGCATCTCCTAATGCTAGAATATCACTAATATCTGTCCATCCTGCGTTAAGAGGATCTTCTGTAATTAATGCATCAAATGATGAATTTAATGGAGCAAAAACTGTCAATGTAGCATTTTCATTATCTACAACAGAAACTAATTCCTCTTGACTTAATGCTGTAACTAGATTAGATAAGTTTGGATTATAAATTGCTAAGTCTGCAATTGTAGGTAGAGTTAAAACTTCATCGATTACATGTACAACGCCGTTATCGACATCTATATCTACATTTGATAGATCAATTTCAGCATCATTTATAAATGCACCTCCATCAAGATTGATGTATGCATCATAAGGATTACCATTGCTATTGTTAGAAGATGTTTTTACATAGCCGTTTGCCAGACCTGAACTTCTTACTTCACTACCTAAAACATGATAAAGTAAAGTTGCTCTTAATGCATCTACAGGAACATCATTAAGCGTGGCAAAATTATTATCTGCTAGGAAATTATTAAATGCATTATTTGTAGGAGCAAATACGGTAAAATTACCATTTCCATCTAATACGTCTACTAAACCAGCTCTTTCTATTGCTAGACCAAGGGTAGAGAAATTTGCATTTGATTTAGTTAGATCATAGGCAGAATTTCCAGGATCAACAACGCCATCATCGTCATCTTCACAAGAAATTACAGCAAGGCTTAAAAAAGCCAAAAATAAATAAGTCGGGAATTTCATTAATTTTTTCATCATTTTGATTTTTTTAGTTTCCTCAAAATAACAACACAATCTAAATCGTTATGTTTAACTTATTGTTAAATAGATTAAACAAAATGTGAAAAAATAAATTTGTTAAACAATTGGCTTATAATCGTTTAAAATTCTAAAACAGATTTTAATAAAACAAAAACAAGCATCTTTTTACGAAGATGCTTGTCTAATAGGTTAATGAAATATATTGTTACTTTACATAGGACGTATCACTATATCTATCGTATGAATGATTCCATTTATTGCAGTAACATCAGTAGATGTAATATTTGCCGTAGTCATACTTCCATCTGTAAATTGAATTCCGGTCATCGTATCGATAACAAAAGGATTTCCTACAATGGTGTCTACGCTCAGCCCATTACTTATTTCGCCTGCTCTTAAACGATCGTTTCCTAGAACATGATACAATAAAACGTCAGAGAGATTAGTCAAATCTAAAATGTCTTGAACGCTATCGATACTATCCGTAGTGTCTAAATCTACTAAGGCTTGAAAGGCTTCATTATCAGGTGCGAAAACTGTAAAAGGAGCTTGCATTGTACCTATATCACTTTCTAGTGTAGTATCTAGTGCAGTACTTGATAATGCAATTTCAAGGTTGCTAAATTCTGGATTTGCAGCAATTAAAGTAGTAACAGTAGGTAACGCAAGAACTTCGTCTATAATATGCACTACGCCATTATCGACACTTATATTTTCTTGTATAGCAGTGGCATCACCATTAATTAAAATGGGAGAAGAGGCTTCAATAAATAAATCCAAAGACTCAATTTCTTCATCTTTTGCAAGTGTTTTTATATAACCGTTTGTTATTACATCGGTTTCTATTCTAGTAGTGATTACATGGTAAAGCAAAATAGACCTTAGTTCATCCACAGGAATTGAGGCTATGTCTGTAAAACCATTTGAACTTAGAAATTGCATAAAAGCGGCATTATTAGGAGCAAATACGGTATAAATTCCTTGAGAATCTAGTGTCGCATCCAGACTTGTACGTAATAATGCTTCATTAAACATGCTTAAATCTGAATTGCTTTCAGTTAAGTCGTAAGCAGAGTTATTGGGGTCGATCCTGTTACCGTTGTCATCAGCATCTTCACAAGAAGTAACCATAACTACCAGTAAAGCGAGTAATACAAAGGAGTATTTCTTTAAATTATTCATTAAATGTGTTCTTTTTCAGCTTGCAAAATAACGAAAACAAACTGTTTAAATTGTTTCCATAAGGTTCAAATTACTACACTATATTTTTTGATAGGTTTATTGTTATTTACAATAAGAAAAATCTAATGCTAGGTAAAAACATATTGGTAGTCCTTATTGTATTTTTGCAATATGGCAAAAGTAGTAGTAGGACTTTCTGGTGGCGTTGATTCTAGCGTTGCCGCATATTTATTAAAAGAGCAAGGTCACGAGGTAATCGGTCTGTTTATGAAAAACTGGCACGATGATACCGTTACCATAAGTGATGAATGTCCATGGTTAGAAGACTCTAACGATGCGATGCTCGTTGCCGATAAGTTAGGTATTCCTTTTCAAACGGTAGATTTAAGCGAGCAGTATAAAGAACGTATTGTAGATTAT
>CAZBCH010000279.1:0-6613 GCA_964490235.1 uncultured Flavobacteriaceae bacterium
GAAGATCTTTGTCATACCGGTGCTCATAAAGTAAATAACACCATCGGTCAGATTTTACTTGCCGAGAAACTAGGTAAAAAAAGAATCATTGCAGAGACTGGTGCTGGACAACATGGTGTAGCAACAGCAACCGTATGTGCATTAAAAGGCCTGGAATGCATCGTTTACATGGGCGAGAAAGATATAGAACGTCAAGCGCCTAATGTTGCCCGCATGAAAATGTTAGGTGCAACGGTTAGACCTGCAACTAGCGGTTCTAAAACTTTAAAAGACGCTACTAATGAGGCAATGCGCGACTGGATCAATAATCCAGAAGACACTCATTACATTATAGGCTCAGTAGTTGGACCACATCCTTATCCTGACATGGTAGCAAGATATCAATCTGTGATTTCTGAAGAGATCAAGAAGCAAATGGATGGTTTACCAGATTATGTGATTGCTTGTGTAGGTGGTGGATCTAATGCTATGGGCGCTTTTTATCACTTTTTAGATGATAAAGAAGTAAAATTAATAGGTGTAGAAGCGGCTGGTTTAGGTATAGATACTGACAAAACTGCTGCAACTTTAACTTTGGGAACTCCAGGTGTTTTACACGCAAGTCGTTCTATAATGATGCAAGATAAAGATGGACAGGTTGTAGAACCTCATAGTATTTCGGCAGGACTAGATTATCCTGGAATCGGACCAGCACATGCATGGTTAAAAGTGTCAGATCGAGCACAGTATATGGCTGTTACAGATGCTGCTGCACTAGAAGCAGCTGTAGAATGTAGTCGCCTTGAAGGCATTATTCCTGCACTAGAAACAGCACATGCTTTTTCAGTTTTAAAAGATCTGGATCTAAAACCTACAGATCGTGTTGTGATCAATCTATCTGGTCGCGGTGATAAGGACATGAATACATATATGGAGGAATTAAAACTAGTTTAAAATTAAAATAACATAAGGAGCAACGCGAGTCTGATAAAGTTTCCCAATTGGGGAAATGTCCGCAGGACTATGGGGCTTGTATAAATCAGTCGCAGGTGATAAATCTTAAAAGAGATTCCTGCCTGCGCAGGAATGATATGAACAACAAACTTACCCAACTACTTAAAAACAAGCCTCAAAGCTTGTTGAATATATTCTTTACCGCTGGATATCCACAACTAGAAGATACCACTACTCTACTCACGGCTTTAGAAAATGCAAAAGTCGATTTAGTAGAAATAGGGATTCCATTCAGTGATCCGCTAGCTGATGGGCCTACTATTCAAGAAAGCAGCAAAATTGCTTTAGAGAATGGAATGTCTATTGAAAAACTATTTTCTCAATTAGAAAATCATACGCCTAAAGTTCCTGTTTTATTGATGGGATATTTGAATCCGGTGATGCAATATGGATTAGAGAATTTTTGTAAAAAATGCCAAGAAGTAGGCGTTGACGGACTAATAGTTCCAGACTTACCTATGTATGTTTATCAAACTGAATTTAAACAGATCTTTGAGAAATATAACATCAGTAATATATTCTTAGTAACACCACAGACTTCAGAAAAACGTATTAGAGAAATCGATGATAACTCTAACGGTTTTATATATGCAGTTAGCTCGGCTAGTACTACAGGTTCTAAAGCAAATTTCTCTGCAGCTGCAGATTACTTAGGTAAACTGAAGGAAATGAAATTAAAAACTCCTATTCTAACTGGCTTCAATATTAAAAATGAACAGAATTTTAAAGATGCTTGTAAGTATGTTAATGGTGCGATTATAGGTAGTGAATTTATCAGACAAATAACTGATGTAGATGACATTGCAAATGCAACTGCAAACTTTGTAGCAAGTATTAAACAATAACAGAGGAAAAGACTAAACAAGTAAGTACAGAATTTTAAATTAAAGTTAAATCCTATTAATAAAGTAGGATTAATTTTCAGCATTCAATTTTCAGACTTATGTTTGCACCACAATGAAAGCACAAAACGTACATCATCATCATTTTTTCACTTACCGTCAGGCGAGCTAAAAATGTATTGATGTAACTCAAACATATTTTAAAAACCGTCTGTTTCAGGCGGTTTTTTTTGTTTGTAATTCCCACGAAAGTGGGAATCTCTGACTCAAAAAGCGCATGCAAATGGATTCAGACATAAATAACAACAATGAACAAGGACACAAATTCAAACGAAGTGAATAACAAGAAACAGATACCTGCCTTCGCAGGTATTCGCATAGCGGTACAAAAATCAGGAAGATTATCAGATAAATCTTTGCAACTCTTAAAGGATTGCGGAATCAAATTTGACAATGGTGGTCGTAAATTATCCACTCAAGCAAAAAACTTTCCTATGGAAATTCTTTTCCTAAGAGATGATGATATACCACAATACGTTGCAAATGGCGTTGCAGACCTTGGTATTCTAGGACTTAATGAAGTAGAAGAAAAAGACCAAGAAGTAGACGTGATCAAGCAACTAGGTTTTGCAGGTTGTCGCTTAAGCCTTGCTGTTCAAAAAGATGTTAATTATACTGGACTAGAATGGTTTAATGGTAAAAAGGTAGCTAGTAGTTATACCACTATCGTTAAAAAATTCTTTGCAGATAAAGGTATTAATGCTACTACTGAAGAAATAGGTGGATCTGTAGAGATTGCTCCAGGAATAGGCCTGGCAGAAGGTATTTGTGACATCGTCTCTACCGGTTCAACTCTTATTATGAATGGTCTTAAAGAAGTGGAAACGGTAATGTATAGTGAAGCCGTTTTAATTTCTAATCCCAACTTAAGCATAGAGAAGAAAGAAATACTTGACAAGCTAACTTTCAGAATCGATGCGGTACAAAATGCACAAAAAAGCAAATACATCTTATTGAATGCACCTAATGATAAGATAGAAGAAATATCTGCCTTGTTACCTGGTATGAAGAGCCCAACCGTTTTACCACTAGCTGAAGATGGTTGGTCCAGCCTACACTCAGTAATCGAAGAAAATGATTTCTGGAATGTCATCGACCAATTAAAAGATGCTGGTGCACAAGGCATTTTAGTGAGTCCAATTGAAAAATTGATCGCATAATGAAAATCATTTCTAATCCAGATTATTCTCAACAACAAGAATTGCTAGAACGTCCTCAACAAGAACGTGCTAATGTAGAAACTGCTGTAAATGATATTATACAGCTGGTTAAGAAAAATGGTGATCAAGCCTTATTTGCTTTTGCAGAAAAATTTGATAAGGCAAAATTAGACACTCTTAGAGTTACAGAAAAAGAAATTGAACAGGCATCTACACTTATTTCTCCTGAATTAAAAGCAGCGATACAAACTGCTTATCAAAACATTTACAAATTCCATGAGGCTTGTTACACTCAAGATTATCCTGTAATAGAAACCATGCCTGGGATGATTTGCTGGAGAAAATCTTTACCTATTCAAAAAGTAGGTTTATACATTCCCGGTGGCTCTGCTCCTCTTTTTTCTACAGTTTTAATGCTCGCTATTCCCGCAAAGATTGCTAGCAACAAGCGTGTGGTTCTTTGTAGCCCAACAGACGCAAATGGAGATATTAATCCAGCGGTATTATACACTGCTAGTCTTTGTGGAGTTACTGAAATCTATAAGGCAGGTGGCGCACAAGCTATCGCTGCCATGACTTATGGTACAGAAAGTATTCCTGCCGTAGATAAAATCTTCGGACCTGGAAATGCCTTTGTCACTAGAGCTAAAGAATTAGCACAACAACAAGGTGTTGCCATTGACATGCCTGCTGGACCGTCAGAAGTTTTAGTTATTGCAGACCAAAAAGCAAACCCAGTATTTGTAGCAGCAGATTTACTCGCACAAGCAGAACATGGTCCAGACTCTCAAGTAATCTTACTCACAGATTCTATTACTCTAGCTGAGGCTGTAAATGAGCAATTAACTATTCAATTAAGCACGCTTTCGCGAAAGCAAACTGCAGAAAAGGCTATTGAAAACAGTAAAACTATTGTTCTAGAAAACATAGCAGAATGTATCAAATGGTCGGATGCATATGCACCAGAACACTTGATCATAAATACAGAAAAAGCTGGTGATGTAGCCGATCAAATTCAAGTTGCTGGATCTATTTTTATAGGTTCATATACTTGCGAGAGTTTAGGTGATTATGCTAGTGGTACTAACCACACCTTACCTACCTATGGCTATGCGCGTAATTATAGCGGCGTATCAGTAGATAGTTTTGTGAATAAAGTGACCTATCAAAAAGCAACACCACAAGGGTTGAAAAACCTAGGGCCAGCCGTTGAAATAATGGCTACTGCCGAAGGATTAGATGCGCACAAAAATGCGGTGAGTGTGAGATTAAAAGATATTGAGAATTATAACTAAGCGATTCCGCTATACAGCGGAATGACAGAATAAAAATGGAATTTAACTTAGAAAACATAGTCCGCAAGAACATCTGGAATTTGAAGCCTTATTCTAGTGCGCGCAGCGAATTTGATTTGTACGGTAGCGATAAAAATGAGCTAACTTTACTAGACGCAAATGAAAATCCTAAAGGAGGTTTAAACCGTTATCCAGACCCATTACAGTCTTCGATAAAAAAAGAACTCGCAAAACAAAAGGACATTTCACCAGATCAAATATTTGTAGGTAATGGTAGTGATGAGGCTATTGATTTGCTATATCGCATTTTCTGTGAACCTGGTAAAGACTCAGTAATTACTTGTCCGCCTACTTATGGAATGTATGAAGTTAGTGCAGCGATTAATGACGTTAGTGTTTTAAAAGTGCCATTGAACAAAGATTTTTCATTAGATCTTGATGAAATTTTAAAAAGTTCCGCTTTCGCGAAAGCAAAACTATTATGGATATGTTCTCCTAATAATCCTACTGGAAACGTATTGCTCAAAGCCGATTTTAAACACGACTGGCAAGCACAAAATTACACTCGTGGCGGGATGATGGATATGCCATTTGCTCCAGAATTTGAAGCAGAAATGCTAGAAAACCAAAGACAATTAGATAAATTGTTCGGTAGTTTTAATGGTATTATCGTGGTAGATGAGGCTTATCAAGATTTTACAGAGAACATGAGTTTTATAAAACGACTAGAAGATTATCCTAATCTTGTGGTGTTACAAACCATGTCTAAGGCTCATGGAATGGCTGGCGCTCGAGTAGGATTTGCCTTTTCTTCTCCAGAAATTATTGAATTATTCAATAGAACAAAGCCACCATATAATGTGAACGAATTGTCTCAAAAAGCAGTTCTAGAGGCTTTACAAGACGAAGAAAAAACAAAAAGTGAAATACAAGAAATTATCAATAACAGAGATTTTCTTGTGGAGCATTTAAACAGTTTTGACTTCATAAAAGAAGTTTATCCTAGTGAGGCAAATTTTGTACTTGCCAAAGTAGATAACGCTACGCAAGTTTATAATTACCTACGTGATAAAGGAATTATTATACGTAATCGCAGCAGTCAGATTGAAGATACCTTACGATTTACCGTTGGGACAATGATGGAATGTAAAGCGGTGATTACAGCGTTAAGAGAAATTAAAGAGATTTAGATTAATTAAAACCGAAGCCGTTCTGCAACGGCTTGACCTATGAAAAAAGTATTATTTATAGATCGCGATGGTACCATCGTAAAAGAGCCACCAGTAGATTATCAACTGGATAGTTATGAAAAGTTGGAATTCTTGCCTATGGCGATTACTCAGCTACATCGCATCGCTCGAGAGCTGGATTATGAACTAGTTATGGTGACTAATCAAGACGGATTAGGAACAGATAGTTTTCCAGAAAACACCTTCTGGCCAGTGCATAACTTAATGATGAATGTTCTAGAAAATGAAGGTATTCACTTCAGCGAGGTTTTAATCGATCGTTCTTTTCCTGAGCAAAATGCACCTACTCGTAAACCACAAACTGGTTTATTGACGCATTATATAAAAGGTAATTACGACCTTGAGAATAGTTTTGTAATAGGTGATCGCAATAGCGATATGCAACTGGCTAAGAATTTAGGCTGTAAAGGAATACAGCTACCTAGTATTACTGACGACTCTACTTTTGAAGATGAACTAGTTGTTCTTAAAACGGATTCTTGGAAAGATATTTTTGAATTTTTAAAAGGACAACCTCGCAAGGTCACGGTAAGTCGTAAAACAAATGAAACCGATATCAACATCGTTTTAAACCTTGATGGATCTGGAAACGGAAAAATAGACACCGGTTTAAAGTTCTACGATCACATGCTAGAGCAGTTACAACGTCACGGCTCATTAGATCTAGATATTAAGGTAAATGGCGATCTAGAAATAGATGAACATCACACTATTGAAGATACGGCGATTGCTTTAGGTGACGCTTTCGCGAAAGCGTTATCCTCAAAAAAAGGAATCAATAGATATGGCTTCTTGCTACCAATGGACGACTCGTTAGCACAAGTAGGAATAGACTTCGGTGGTAGACCATGGATCGTTTGGGAAGCAGATTTTAAACGTGAATATGTGGGCGATATGCCTACAGAATTGTTCTTCCACTTCTTTAAATCATTCAGCGATGCTGCAAAATGCAACCTGAACATGAAAGTAGAAGGCGATAATGAACACCACAAAATAGAAAGTTTATTTAAAGC
>CAZBCH010000280.1:0-10204 GCA_964490235.1 uncultured Flavobacteriaceae bacterium
ATTTAGATGGATGTTATCTCGCTTTCGCGAAAGTGAAGATACTACAAATTTAACCTACGAAAAGCCGAAAACGTTTTCGTAGAATGTGATTCAGAAAATCTTTTCTTAACATTTAGTTTACATAATTTTACGGCGTGTGAGAAGAAGACAACTCTAATAATTAACTAAATCAAAGAAATGAATCAAAAATTCAAAGCAGTTTTACTGTTATTTTTATTACCCTTTTTCGCATTTGCGCAAAGTGTAATTACTGGTACAGTGTTAGAATCTAATGGCTTACCAGCCTTAGGTGCTACCATAGCAGTTAAAGGAACGTCTAATGGTACATCAACAGATTTTGATGGAAAATACACATTAAACAATGTACCAAACGATGCAGTTATAGTGTTTTCTTTTGTTGGGTTTGTTACACAAGAAATACCTTATACTGGTCAATCGACAATTAATATAACGTTAGAGGAAGACGCTTCTGAGCTAGATACTATTGTACTTATAGGTTATGGTAGTACTAAAAAAGAAAACGTTACAGCGGCACAATCAACGGTAGATGAAAAAGAGTTTAATAAAGGAGCTATTACTTCTCCTGGACAACTTCTTGCAGGTAAGGTAGCTGGTGTTCAGGTTACTGCAGCATCTGGTCGTCCTGGCGATGGCCCAGTAATTAGAGTGCGCCCAGGATCTACATTAGGAGGTAATCAAGATGCTTTATATGTTGTAGATGGCGTACCACTAGATCAACGTAATGCAAATTTAAATTCTATTAATCCTGCTGACATTGAATCTTTTACTATTTTAAAGGATGCAAGTGCGACTGCTATCTACGGTAACAGAGCCTCAAACGGTGTAGTTCTTATAACTACTAAAAAAGCAAAGTTTAATAGTGATATTAAGGTAAGTTTCAACACTCAATTTGCTATTGAGCAGGTTGATAATTATACAGAAGTTCTTACTGGTGACGAGTTTAGACAATTAGTTGCAGATCAAGGTAGAGATGTATCTATCCTAGGAACGGCTAACACTGACTGGCAAAATGAAATTTACCAAAACGGAACTAGAGCTATACACAATCTTACAATTGAAAAAGGATTTGAATCGACTTCTTTAAGAGCTTCATTAGGTTACAATAATGAGAATGGAATACTTTTAAAATCAGGATATGAAAGAGCAAATTTAGGTCTGAATGTTAAACAAAATTTCTTGAAAGGAGACCTAAGATTAACCTTTACGTCACAATTAGCTCAAGAAGAGAGAAGATTTGCTGATGAAGGCGCAATAGGATCTGCTGTTGTATTCGATCCTACACAATCTATTTTTAATACAACAGGTGAATTCGGAGGGTTTTTTGAATACACTAACAATACTGGTCCAGAACCAAATGCTCCACGCAATCCACTAGGGTTATTAAATAGTTTAGATGCACAACAAGAAAACTTACAAGCTAGGTTAAACATGAATGCTGCATATAATATTCGTCAAGTACCTGGTTTGAAATTTACAGGGAATGCTGGTTTTGATTATAATGAATTTGATGGATATTCTATTAGAAATGCAGATTCAGGAGCCGGTTTCCGTGGTAATAACAGAAGTTTTAGTGAAGGCTTTAGAAGAAATCAATTACTAGATGGAAGATTTGATTACAAAAAGTATATTGAATCAATAAAAACTGATATGTCACTTACTCTAGGAGGAAGTTATCAGGAATTTCTAAGAAAAGACACAGGACGATCTACAGTGAATAACCAATTACAAGAAAATCCTGTAGGCGTCGATGAATCAGTTCTGGTTACAGCGTTTGCTAGAGCTTCTTTTGACATTAACAATTTGTATGTTTTATCTGCATCAGCGTCTAGAAATGGTAGCTCTAGGTTTTCAGAAGAAAATAGATGGGCCAACTTTTATGGTGCAAGTGGTGCTATAAAATTAACCAATACGGATTTTGTTCAAAATAGCGGTTTCTTATCACAATTAAAAATACGTGGTGGTTTTGGTCAAACAGGACAACAAGACATCCCAGTTTCTTTTGCCTTCTTATCAGTTTTCACACCAGGACAGCCACAATCAGCAGTTCAATTCGGTAATGAATTTGTAACTACTATACGTCCAGAAGGATCAATTGATTTAAAATGGGAAACTACGGATCAATGGAATGCAGGTATTGATTTAGGCTTCTTTGATGATCGTATTACAGGTAGTGTAGATGCATTTTATAGAGAAACAAGCGATTTATTGTTATTTGGTCCTCTTCCAGCAGGAGGCTTAGAAAATGGAAGTTTCCAAAATGCAGGTTCTACACTAAGTAGAGGAATTGAAACTAGTGTATCAGCAAAAGTAATTCAATCAGAAAATATGAATTGGACAATATCTGGAAATGCTACAGTGCAAGAAATAGAAATTACTGATCTAGCAGGAGCCGAGGATGCACCTGTACAAGTAGGAGGTATTTCTGGTGGAGTCGGTAATAATATACAGGAATGGGCAGTAGGAGCTGATCCTACATCTTTTCATGTATTTCGTCAGGTTTATGATTCAAATGGAAACCCATTAGATGGGGTTTACGTAGATACTAATGGAGACAATATTATTAACGATGCTGATAGAGTTAGATATAAAAAGGCTAATCACGATGTTTACTTCGGTTTCACTTCAAACTTTAATTATAAAAACTTTGATATGAGTTTTACTTTTAGAGGAGCTGCTGGAGGATATAACTACAATAACATAGCATCCAATGCGGCAAACTTTGGTAGTACTTTTCCAACGAATACTCAGAATCCGTTATATTTAAATGCGCCTGTGGATATTCAGAATACTAACTTTTCTCAACAACGTTTTTTCTCTGATTACTACGTTCAAAAAGCTGACTTTATAAAACTAGACAATTTGTCGTTAGGTTATAATATTCCAGGAGACAAAGTAGACATAAGAGCCTCAATTACAGGAACTAATTTATTTACAATCACAGATTATGATGGAGTAGATCCAGAAGTATTTGGTGGAATAGACAACAATCTTTTTCCTCGTACAAGAGGTGTAATCTTTGGATTAGGATTTAATTTTTAAAAAAGCAATAAAATGAAAATGTACAAAACAATTATCTTTTTGTTTCTTGGAATGCTTGTTTTTACTGCATGTGATGATGCACTAACGGTAGAACCTAGCGATAACCGAGTTACAGAAGCAGAGCTATTTCAAGACCCTGCAACCTATCGAGGTCTTATAGCAAAAGCTTATGCTGGTCTAGCTGTAGGCGGACAAGCTGGAGGCGATGGTGATGCAGATATATCTGGAATTGATGGAGGTTTCTCTAACTATCTAAGACTCTTCTGGAATATGCAAGAACTAACCACTGATGAGGCCATTATTGCATGGAACGATGGAACAATTAAGGATTTACACGGTCACGTTTGGACTGATGGTAATGAATTTATTAATGCAATGTTTGCCAGAATCAATTATCAGATTGCAGTGTGTAATGAATTTCTTGAGCTTAGTACTGATGCTAAGTTAGATGAATATAACATTCCTAGCGATTTAAGAGCTACCGTTGCTGAATATAGAGCAGAAGCTAGATTCTTAAGAGCCTACTCTTATTATCATGGAATGGATCTATTTGGTAAGATGCCATTTAGAGAGGCTGGTTATGATCCAGCGGTCCTACCGGAAGTGAAAAATCGTGTTGAGCTTTTTGAATATATTGAATCCGAATTGCTAGCTATCGAAAACGACATGGTTGATGCTAGAATGAATGAATATGGCCGTGCAGATAAAGGTGCTCTTTGGATGACACTTGCAAAAATTTATTTAAATTCTGAAGTTTACACTGGCACTGCTAGGTACACAGAAGCTATTACACAACTTAACAAAGTGATATCAGCAGGTTATACTGTTCCCACGGTACCTTATGCATATAGTTTCTATGCAGACAATAATCGCAACGGTGCAGAAAGTGAATTTATATGGACAATCAATTTTGACGGCCTAAATACTCAAACTTTTGGAGGGACTACTTATTTAACACATGCACCTGTAGGCGGTAGCATGGATCCTACTGAGTTTGGTATCAATGGTGGTTGGGGTGGTATTAGAACCACACCAGAATTTGTCGAATTGTTCCCAAATGAAGAAAATTCGGCTGACATGAGAGAAACTTTTTATACAGATGGACAGACAAAAGAGATTCCTGATGTAGGTCAATTTACTGATGGTTTTGCAATTCAGAAATTTAAAAATATAAATGTTGATGGTACTGCTGGAAGCGATGCAGTAGGAGATTTTGTAGATATCGACTTTCCTGTTTATAGATTATCTGACGCATATCTCATGTATGCTGAAGCAACCGTGCGAGGAGGATCTGGTGGAGATCTCAACACAGCTGAAAATTATATCAACTTAATCCGAGAAAGAGCTTATGGCAATGCATCTGGTAATATATCAGCTGGACAAATCGATTTACAATTCTTAATCGATGAAAGAGCCAGAGAATTGCATTGGGAATCTCATAGACGTCAAGACTTAATTCGATTTAATCAATTCAGTTCAAACAAAGTATGGGCGTGGAAAGGTAATGTACCTAGCGGTACGGTTACAGCACCTTTTAGAAATCTGTTACCTATTCCAGCACAAGAATTAAATCAAAACCCCAATTTACAACCACAAAACACTGGTTATTAATCTAATACATATTTTAAAATGAAAAAGTTTTCAATATTAATGTTATCATTCTTAGCCATTGCAGGTGTTATTTCTTGTGATGATGATACAGAAGAATTATTCACAACCCAAGTAAAAGATGGCTTTGCACTTACTTCGGTACCTAATGCAAGTTATCTTTTATCATTTGAGACAAAAGACAATTTAGCAGAACGATTAACTTGGAATGCTTTAGAGTTCACTACACCTGTTGCAGTTACCTATGAAGTACAAGCTTCGGCAAATCCTGCTGACTTTGAAAACCCTACTGTAGTAACTTCTACGAGTGAACTTTCAACGGCTTTAAGTGTAGAAGACTTAAATAATCTAGCTGGTTCTTTAGGTTTAACTCCTTTTCAATCTGGAACTATTGCAATGCGCATTAAAGCAAGTCTTGCAGACCCAGCTGTAGAAAGTGAATTTACTGATGTGATCGTACTTAATGTTACTCCTTACACCACAGAAAGTCCTAGATTATGGGTTCCTGGAAACTATGCTGCTGCAAGTGGTTACGGTGCTGATTGGGCTCCTGGAGATCCTGCTACTCCTTATCTAGAGGCTGTAGAATTTGGAAGTACAGAATATGAAGGGTTCATCAACATGGATGTTGCTACACCTAATTTTAAATTTACTTTAGAACAAGATTGGGATGAAGCATTTGGAGACGGTGGTGCAGGTGCCTTAGACTTAAATGGTGGAGATCTTTCTGTACCAGCGGCTGGTTTCTACTATATAACAGTAAATACAGATCCTAACGGCGACGGCGACTTAAGTGATGCGACATGGACTGCAACAGCAACTAGCTGGGCTATGATAGGTACTGCGACACGTAATGACTGGAATGATCCAGATACTGATATGACTTATAACGCTACTACTCAAAAATGGGAAGTAACTTTAATGCTATCTCAGGATCAATTCAAATTTAGAGCTAATGATGACTGGGGAACACCTACTAATAACTTTGGACAGAACAATGACAATCCTGATTTACTAGGATTCAATGGAGGAGACCTTACTTTTGATCAAGCTCCTGGAATGTATAAAGTAGAATTAGATCTAAGTACTCCTAGAGCTTACTCTTACACAGCTACTTCGATTTAATAAAATTATTTAAATTAAAAAAAAAGGCTGGCAACGGCCTTTTTTTTGCTTAAAACTGAAGTTATGAAAAAAATTACTTTATGTGTAGTAGCTTTGTTGTGTCTCGCTTTCGCGAAAGCGCAAGTAACACTACAGCCATCTACAGCGACACAGACAGATCAAGTGACTATCCTATTTGACGCTACAGGTACTCCGTTAGAAAATGAAACTGGTACTTTCTATGCTTACACAGGTGTTACTATTAATGGTCAGAGATGGCAAAACATAATTGTACCTACATTTAATGATAATAACGGTGCGCCTCAATTTGTAAATGCCGGTGGTAATAATTACCAACTTACCTTACCTTCTTCCATAGAACAGTTCTATAATGTTACACCAGGAGATGTAGTTTCTGAAATCTGTCTGGTAATTAGAAATTCGAGCGCAACGGTGCAAACTAATCCAGATATCTTTTTGGACATTTTCCCTCCTGGTTTAAATACAGCAATAACATCACCTCAAAACGGAGATATATTTAGTATCAATCAAACCATAACAGTCTCTGGAGATGCGTCTCAAAATACATCATTAGATTTAAGTGTTAATGGAAACAGTATTGCCACAGCAAATGCAATGAGTGTAAATGCACAGTACACATTTCCAGCCTCTGGAGCATATACATTTACCATATTTGCAGATAATGGTACAAATACATCCTCTAACTCTGTAAACGTATTTGTTCCAGGAACTACTCAAAACTTACCACGTCCAGCTGGTTTAAAAAATGGTGTAAATGAAAATGCCGATGGTAGTGTAACTTTTTTACTTGCGGCTCCTCTTAAGAATGATGTAAACCTAATAGGTGATTTCTCAAATTGGAATTTGGACCCAAACTATCAAATGAACAAAGATGGAGACTATTTCTGGATAACAGTTCCGGCATCAGAATTTACAGCTGATCAGATTTTTCAATATCAATACTTAGTAGATTTTGATATTAAAGTAGCAGACCCTTATTCTGAATTAATATTAGACCCAGGAAGTGACCAATTTATTAAACCTGGTAATTTCCCGAATCTACCTGTATATCCTGACGGACAAACGACAGGTGATGTTTCTTTACATAGATATCAGGCAACGCCATATAATTGGACCTCAAATAACTTTCAACGACCTGACCAGGAAAATCTAGTTATTTATGAAATATTAGCTAGAGATTTTTCTGAAGAAGATAGCTTTCAACAAATAATTGACCGTATAGATTACCTTGAAACACTAGGGATTAATGCTTTGCAATTTATGCCTATCAACGAGTTTGAAGGAACAGACAGCTGGGGTTATAACCCTAAGTTTCATGGTGCAATAGATAAAGCATATGGCACACCAGAAAAGTTTAAAGAACTGGTAGATTTATGTCATTCTAGAGGTATTGCTGTTATTATAGATGTGGTTTACAACCATGCTTTTAGCCAAAGTCCATTATGCCAGATGTGGTGGGATCAAGCTAACTTTAGACCAGCCGCAAACAATCCTTATCTTAACCCAACTCCTACACATGATTTTAATGTAGGTTATGATTTTAATCATGAAAGCCAGTGGACAAAAGAATATGTAAAACAAACCCTTGAATACTGGGTAGATGAATATAGAATTGATGGTTTTAGATTTGACTTATCAAAAGGATTTACTCAAAACGTAACCATAGGAAATATAGGAGCATGGAATGCATATGATCAATCTCGTGTAAACATTTTGAATGATTATAAGGATACCTTGTGGAATGCTACAAGTAATGATATTTATATGATCCTTGAGCATCTAGGTGATCAACCGGAAGAGGCCGCTCTTGCAAACGGTGGATTTATGCTTTGGGGTAAAATGACTGATCAATACAATGAAAATTCTATGGGTTTTTCAGGAAATACTAATTTATTTAGATCTTACTTTACCTCTAGAGGTTTTAATGAACAGCACTTAGTCGCATATGCAGAAAGTCATGATGAACAACGTTTGATGTATAAGAACTTACAATTTGGTAATAGTTCTAATGCAAGCCACAATGTACGCGATCTAGGTGTTGCACTTGATAGACAAGAAGCTATCGCGGCTATTCTGTACAGTATACCTGGGCCAAAAATGCTATGGCAATTTGGTGAATTAGGTTATGAAATAGATATTGATCAAAATGGTCGAACAGGTCGTAAACCTATACCATGGACTCTAGGTTATGGAAATGACGCAGATCGTATGGATCTTTATAATGTAACTGCTACAATGATTAATTTCAAAACATTGTATCCAGAAACTTTTAATAACACTAACAATAACCTAGATGTAAGCGGACTTGTAAAAAGAATCAACCTTGATGGACCGCAATTTGATGCAGTGGTAGTTGCTAACTTTAATGTAACAGCACAAAATGTAAATCCTAACTTCTCGCAAACTGGAACATGGTACGATTATTTCAATAACAATAATGCGATTAATGTGACTAATACTACGGCGCCTATAAACCTTCAACCTGGAGAGTACCGCGTTTTTACTACACAGCAGCTTAACGATCCTTTGAGTACAGAAGATATTACGACACAAAATCAGGCCTCGATAAGGTTGTTCCCAAATCCTGCAACTGAATCTTTTAGATTATCTAGAGAAATCGAAACCATTCAAATTTATAATGTATCAGGACAGCTTGTAAAAAGTTTTGATCAAACTCAAAATACGTATGAAATAAGTGACCTTAATCAAGGAATTTATTTTGTACAAATAAAGGCTGGTAACAGCACTCAAATTGAAAAATTAATAAAGAGTTAGATATCTATTTTTTAAGCATTTAATCTAAGAGTATTAAAAAGAACGCTACATTTTATATCACTCTAATTTGATAGATTTATAATTGTAGCATCAAAGGTAAACGTCAATGAATCCCTAACGATTTGACGGTTTCTTTGTAGTAACCATTACTCTTTTCATAATTCAAACGGTTACTTAAAGCCTATCTTAGGATAGGCTTTTTCTTTGTCTAGAATTTGAAATAATAGTTTTACCTTTATTCATCAAATAAATCCTACTTATGAAAAATTATTTAAAAACTTTGTTAGTTCTAGCAATATGCACAATTGCTTTTACCAGTTGTAGAGAAGAAAAATCTCCTGAAGAAACCGCCAATGAAATGATTGAAAATGGTGACGAGGTAAAAGTTAAAGAAGATAAAGTAAAGATCGAAAACGAAGATGGTTCAGAAACAAAGATCAAATACGATGAATCTGGCGATGTAGAAAAAATAAAAACCGACGATAATTAACAAGTATGCAACTGGAATGATAAGCTCTTCTATTTAATATAGATGGAGCTTATTATTTAAAGAGTTGACGTTCTAATAAAAAAGTAGTCATCACTACATCAAAACTTTTTTGAATATCTACAGGCATATACTTAATCCTATTTTGCCCACAACGCACTCGTAATTTTTCAAAGTATTCCTTAACGGCCTGTTGATAATCTTCTCTTACATTATCTGCATAGAGATTAATAAATTCACCAGTTTCTACGTCTGTAAATCGAGTAGGTTTATTTGCAAAATTAAAATTAACCTCGGTGGCACTGTCATACGTGTGAAAAAGGACAACATCGTGCTTGTTATATTTGAGATGCCTTAAAGCCTCAAATAGCTCGTCTTCATGCCTATCACTTTGAAACATATCAGTGAAAAGAAAAATTAATGAACGTCGCTTTATATTTTCAGCAATTTCATGAAGGTATTTATAGGTATCTGTAGTCTGACCTGCTGGCGCTTCACTGCATATCTTGTTTAATTGATCTAACAGCATATTGTGATGTCGCTCACTACCTTTTTCTGGGGCATAATAATCATAACTATTAGAATATATACTTAGACCTACCGCATCGCGTTGCTTTTTTAATAAATTCATTACACTCGCGGCAGCAAGAGCAGTAAATCCTATTTTATTAAGAGAGCCTATATCTTGCCTTTTTATTATAGGATAATGCATAGATGGACTATTATCTACAATTAAATGACATCGCAAATTTGTCTCTTCGTCATAGCGCTTTGTATACAACTTATCTGTTTTGGCGTATAATTTCCAATCAATGTGTCGTGTACTTTCTCCAGCATTGTAATTTTTATGTTCAGCAAACTCTGCACTAAAACCATGAAAAGGTGATTTATGCATTCCAGAGATATATCCTTCTACCACTTGGCTGGCAAGTAATGCAAGGTTTTTAAAACCACTTGTTTTATTGAGTTCCTGCTGGATATCCATAACGTGAAGATAAGCAATAGCGTTAATTTGAATCTTAATGATCCTTATTATTTCGCTTTCGCAAAAGCGAAATCATTAAAAAAAAGCGCATAAAAAAACCCACCTTTTCAAGTGGGCTTTTCAATTATTTATAGTCTATTAAT
>CAZBCH010000281.1:0-8442 GCA_964490235.1 uncultured Flavobacteriaceae bacterium
TAAAATCCTGGAACATTTTGCTTTAATTGACTCCAGGATCCTACAAATGGGATCGCTCTCAAATCTTTAAAACGTAACTCTGTACTACCAGCACGTTTACTAGGACGGCTTCCTATGTTAGTTTTTGCATAATATTTAAGCGTGCTCATCTTTTCTAGATAAGAAAGAAATTGTGGGTGAGCTTTAAAGTCAGTATAGGTTTTGTAACTAGTCTCAGATAGCTCATCCATGGTAGCTTTATCCTTTTCAGAGAAATCATTTACCTCACTACTGTATACCGCATTGCTTACACCACTACTAATCATTTGTTCTAGGTTGTATTGACAACTTTCTAGAGTACCAAATTTTGAACTTATCGTTTGACCTTGAACCGTAAGTTGTATTTGTTTGGCAGCAATTTTGGTCCCCATTGAGGCATAAAATTGATGTGTTTGCCCGCCACCACGTGCTGGTGGTCCTCCTCGACCATCAAAAAATACAATTGAAACACCATATTCACTTGATACACTTGTAAGTGCTTCTTTGGCTTTATAAATAGCCCAGTTTGCCATTAGATAACCGCCGTCCTTTGTTCCATCACTAAAACCTAGCATAATATCTTGCTTATCTCCTCTACGACTTAAGTGAGCTCTATAATTATCATTCTCATAGAGCTTACGCATTACATCTGGCGCATTCACTAGATCAGGAACAGTTTCAAATAATGGCACTACATCTATGTTAGGTTTACTCATGCCACATAAACGTATCATAGCATAAACCTCCATAATTTGAGACGCCATTTGAGTATTAGAAATAATATATCGATTGCAACCCTTTTCTCCGTTACGATCTTGAATATCTTTTATAGCATAAATACTACTTAATGTGCGTTGTGTATACTCTTCTTTAAATTCATCTGGTCGCAAAGTGCCTTCTATTTTTGAAAGTACAGCTACTTTCTCAACTTCTGATAGATCTTTGTAGTTCATTGGTAATTTCGCTTTCGCGAAAGCGAGTATCTCATCAAAAACAACATCATGCGCGCTACTATCTTGTCTTATATCTAATGTTGCAAAATGAAAACCAAATAATTCTATCTTATGAATAAAGCTGTCTATTTGATCTAAAAACAGAGAATTATGTTCGTTGATTACCGTTGTACGTATCTCAGTCATGGAATCGAGCATGTCCTGTGCTGTAAAGTCTAAAATGTCTTTCTCAAAAATAGCACTGTAACACTTGCTTTCCATCAATGAGAGTTGCTCCTCAACTCCTTTAAAAGTAAGTCTCCTGCGCAACTTGCGTATATCGCGATAATAATTTCTAAAAATAGTAGAACGCAATCTTTTTGCAACATCTAGCGTAATTTGTGTGGTTACAAATGGATTACCGTCACGATCTCCACCTGGCCAGAAGCCTATTTCAACAATTTGATTTTTAAATCCTTGAGGATCTTCAATATGCTTTTTTAAATAATCATAAATATTACCCATAGCAAAATAGAAGACATTTTCTAGATACCAGATCAAACTTATCGCCTCATCAAATGGGCTAGGTTTTTCCTTTTTAAAGAAAGGTGTTTTTCCTAATTGAGAAAGCAACAATTTTACCTGCTGGATTTCATTTGCTTTAATAGCCTGACCTAAATCATTTAAGATTCCTAGAACAGATCCTGGATAGAACTGTGTAGGATGTGCAGTTAACACTGGTCGCACCTTAAATTCTTTTAAATAAGAAGTCAATTCTTGCGTTTTTCCTAATGCTACAGCCTCATCTTTTACACTGCGCAAAGAACCACGACCGTCTAGATTATTTACTTTCCCAAAAGCTGCATCTTCAATCGCGTCAAATAAAACCACCTGACGTTCTATATATTGTATGAATCTAAACAACATAGAAAGTCTTTCTGACTCGTCTGTATAGCGCATGTAACGCTCAAAAAAATATTCAACGATCTCTGTAGGGTTTTTACCTTTTTCATAACCTCGCACACACAATTCATGAAATAATGGTAACAAACCACCAGTATTTGAGATTTTATCAAATGGCAAGGTCATAAAAATCCCATTGAAAATCTGGTATTTAGATTTTACTTCATTTTCAAAGCGCTCAATTCTTGTAAGTCTGGACATATATTTAGTGTTTTAAGCGATTAGTATCTTGCTTAAGATATTTTAAGAGAAACGATTTTAATAGCGTCGCTTACCGTTTGCATTTCTTCCATATTATTCTCGTTTAAAGTGATGTCAAAGGCATCTTCAACATCCAGAGCTATATCTACTAAATGCGCGCTGTTGATACCTAAATCTCGCATCAGATGGCTGTCTAATTTAACAGCATCTTCTTTGACATCTTGTGGTAGATATACTTTTACTATTTTAAAAAGTTCTTGTTGTATTTCGTTTTCTTGCATGTTATTTTGTTCAATAGAACTTTAAAAATACTATCAATAAATGGATTAATGCGTGTATTAAAGATGAGTTTAGGATTTGATTCTATCTAATTAGAGATTTATTAAAATAGAATACATTTACTAAGGATTTATTTGTTAGGAATTATATTTTTTAAGAATCACACAAGCGTTAACATCTCCAAAACCAAAACTAGCCTTTGCTATAATGTCAATACATTTATTTTGTGCTTCTAAAGGAATACATTCTGAATCTATAGTTGCTATAATATCTGGATGCAACGCAGTTAAATTATCATTACCGTAGATAATTTGATGCTTAATTTGCAAAACACTTCCTACCAATTCTACACTACCAGCAGCAGCAAGGCAATGTCCTACATAAGATTTAAATGTATTAATATGCGGAAAGTTTTTACCATTCCTTTTTAATGCCTCACTCCAGTTGTTAATCTCAAAAGCATCTTTAGAAGTTGCAGTAAGATGTCCATTGATAGCATCTACATCTTTAGATTCAATTTGTGCATCTTTTAATGCCAATTTAATGCAATCTTGAACTGCTTTACCATTAGGTGCAGTCATAGATCCATCACCTCGATGACCGCCAGAATTTAAAGCTCCACCTAAAACTTCAGCATAAATGGTAGCTCCTCTTTTCTGGGCACTATCTAAACTTTCTAAAACAAAAGCACCAGCGCCTGATCCAGGTACAAAACCTGCTGCATCGCTAGATAATGGACGGCTGGCATTTTGTGGATCTTCATTATATTTAGTAGGAAGTATGCGCATCGCATCAAATCCGCCCCAAATATAAGGTCCAGAATCACTGGTAGATCCCACGAGCATTTGAGTTGCTTTTCCTACTGCGATGCGTTCATAACCCATCAAAAAAGCCTCAGTTCCTGTGCAGCAAGCGCTAGAATTGCTAGTAACCATGTTGCCACAACCCAATTCTCCAGCCAGCCAGGCACTAATACCACTAGTCATGGTCTGAATCACGCTGGTACTTCCTAGCCTGCGCACTCTTCCATCGTCTATGAGATGAATGGCTTCTCTAAATTTTTCGCCGCCGCTTTGCCCAGTTCCAAAGATGATTCCCATTTCAGAGAGCGCTTCTTCCTTTGGAGCGACTTCTAATCCTGCATCTGCAAAGGCTTCTTTACCTGCAATAACTCCATAAACTAGGCCGCTAGCTTTTAAGCCTCTTAATTGTAATGGCGTGAAGTTCTTGGCAAGTAAATCTTCTGTAATTTGTGGCGTTCCAGAAACTTGACAACCGAAGTTTAATTCGGCTAATTGAGGATCAAATCGTATTCCAGAGGTTTGCTCTTTTAACGCTTTCGCGAAAGCGGAAACACCTACAGCATTAGGCGCAACTACACCCATTCCAGTAATTACAACTCTATTTTTTACATTTTTTGTCATAAGATGAACTAAACTACACAATCTTTTTATCAATCAAATGGATCGTCCCGTTATTGATCTAAATTTCACGATAGTATCACGTAAGTTTTATATAAGTGTGATGATAATTATGATTTTTTATAGGTTACAGATTGTTTAAGCACGTAATTTTGTTTGAACAATAGATTTAAATGACTAAATACATCTTTACCTTTTTCATTCTTTTCTTTGCTGGCATACTTACAGCACAAGAAGTAATAGTTTCTAGAATTGAATTTGAAGGATTAAAACGAACCAAAGAATCATTTTTAAGAAGACTGGTAAAGGTACAACCACAAAGCAAGGTAACCACTCAAATGATCGAGACTGATGTAGAACGACTTAACCGGTTGCCTGGTATTGCAAAAGCAATTTATAGTCTTGATCAATCTGATTCTAGTAATGTTATTCTAACATATCAAATTACCGAAAACTTCACGATCATTCCTGGTGTAAGAGCATCGCAAGCAAATGATGATAGTTTTGCATTTAGATTATCTGCTTTCGAATTTAATTTTTTAGGTGAAAATCAAATCATAGGTGGATACTATGGGCGCAACATTTTTGATTCTTACGGTGTTTTTTGGGAAGCTCCTTATCTTTTTACAAACAAGTTAGGAATAGGTATAAATTATCAAAACAACGTTTTAAGAGAACCTATTTTCTTTGATAATGATAACACGGTGAATTATAAGTTTGACAGTCGCACTGCAGAAGTTTATGCACTATACGAACTTGATTTTCACAATAACTTCCAGTTGGGCGTTCGGTATGCAAATCAAGAATTTGATTTTTTAGATGGTATCATGACTGCTGCTGTGCCTCAAAATCTTACTGCTCAAAAATGGAGTGCCATTGCAGAATATGAAAACAATCATCTGGTTATTGATTACCAATATTTTTCAGGCTATAGGAATTTTACCTCATTAGAATATGTTACTGGTGGAGAAGGTTTACTTGCAGATGAACTGATCGTTCAAACAGATTTTGAATATTTTAAAAAAGTAGGCAGGAAAGGAAATTGGGCTAGTAGATTACAGCTCTCCTATGCAACTTTTAATGAGTCCCGATTTGCTCCTTTTACATTAGATAATCAAATTAACATAAGAGGCGCTGGAAATAGCGCAGGGCGTGGCACTGCAGAAGTTGTCCTAAATACAGAATACCGTCATACGTTGTATGAGAAAGATTGGTTTGTCATTCAAAGTAATTCTTTTATAGACCTAGGAAGCTGGAGAGCGCCTAGAGGCAGCTTTAATGACCTCATAGACGGTTCTACAATAAAGATTAACCCAGGTTTGGGAATACGATTTATTCATAAACGTATCTTTAATGCGGTAATACGTTTTGACTATGGTTTTGGAATAGGAAATAATGCTACAAATGGCTTTGTTTTTGGTATAGGTCAATACTTTTAATTAAAGAAATCATGAAGTCAATAACTGTTTAAAACAACACCAATGAAAACGATCCTATTTTTTGCCTCATCACTTTTTATTTTTTCTTGCCACACAGCAAAAGAAAATAATGATGAAACAGTATTTACGGCTGAACTTGTTGAAACCAACAACAATGAGATAATTACGCAGTATTCTTTTCAAGAAGATTACAAAGAGATAGACCATAGTTTATTTGATCAGGTATTGAAAAAGTATGTGACTAAAGATGGCCGTGTTAACTATGCTGGACTAAAAAAGAATCCGGCCAACTTAAAAAGTTATATTAACATACTGGAAGCTGCAAAACCTAGTAAATCATGGAGTCGCAATTCTTTGCTGGCTTATTATATGAATGCCTACAACGCGATGACATTAGACCTAATCATTAGCAATTATCCTACAGAAAGTATCAAAGACATTAAAAATCCGTGGAAACAGAAAAACTGGAGTATTAATGGGAGAACTATTAGTCTGGAAGAAATAGAACACGACATTTTGAGAAAAATGAACGAACCTCGTATTCATTTTGGAATCAATTGTGCCTCTTTTTCTTGTCCGCAGTTACCTATTGAAGCTTTTACTGCTCAAAAAGTAGAACAACAACTTGAAAAACTGGCGATTCAATTTGTAAATGACTCCAAAAGAAATAAAATAAGCGCTGATCGTGTGGAAGTTTCTAAAATTTTTAGTTGGTTCAAAGATGACTTTACTAGAAGCGGTGATCTAATTGATTTTTTAAATAAGTATAGTAAAGTTAAAATCGATAAAGATGCTCGAGTGCGTTATATGGATTACAATTGGGAATTGAACGAATAGTTCACTTACTCAGGATCATTCCACTCATCCAGCCTTCAGCGATTTTGTTCTCGTGTTCATCCATCATTTGAACAACTACTTTTAATTTGCCGAATCTAAAGTATTCTTTCTTTGCACTCACGATTACTGTTGTTTCTGGTATAACCGTATTTAAGAAATTGATATGGTTTTCTGTAAAAACAAATTGAGGTTTCCCTTCTTTTTCTCTCATTAAGTAACTTCCTAAACATGCTAATCCTATCTGAGCCATACATTCTATGAGAATAACACCAGGTGTTATAGGATTGCTCATGAAATGATGTTTGTAGAAGTATTCGCTTTCGCGAAAGCGGTAAATACCTATCACGCTTTCCTCGTCCAATTCCAGCAACTGATCTACAAATTTAAAGCCATCACCGTATGGAAGGTTAGCTACTATTTTTTCAAGAGAGTTGAGAAGCATTAAATATCCTTTTGTTTGAAATTTACGAATAAATAAAAAGTCATGGATAAAAGAGAAACAATAATCCACGCTGCAATTTCTGTTTCAACCAAATAATAATTATTGTGCTTAAATCCATTTGCACACCAAAATAACAAAGGTGTCATTGCTGTAAGAAAACTGCCTGTAACTATAAGGTTTAGTTTTTTGTCTTTTATCAACCATCTTAATAAAGACACAATAGGAATATAAAGAACAAAACTTATCAAACCGAAAAATATAAAATAATACACAGAGCTTTCCAAAGTGCCTAAAAATGTAGCTCTCTTAATACCATTTATGCGCTGCATATCATTTAACTCGCTCAACCTATTTACTACATTCCACTTTAATAAGTAGTTGTAAATGATAAAAAAAGAAAAGTCTTTTATAAAAATATGTAAGGGGAAAAGTCTCAAATGGTTTTCAGTTCTTATTTTACAATGAAGACTGTGCTAAAATTAACATAGTACTTCAAATTATCATTTTTTCAAATTAGAGTTCAAGTTTAAGTTTAAGTTCAAATTACTGCAAACTCTCGCCACCATCCACTTTAATCACCGTTCCTGTGATCCAGCTGGCTTCTTCCCTACTCATTAAATATACCACATTTGCTACTCGCTCTGGAGTGGTTAGTTCTCCATGAGGATTCCTTTTTAAACTTTCTTTTTTCAATTCTTCATACATGGGAATCATACTCAAACTCAATGTGTCTGTTGCTCCAGCTTGTATGCAATTAGAGGTAATTTGATGTGGAGCAAATTCAATTGCGATACTCCTATTAATGGCTTCTAGAGTTGCTTTTGCAGCGCTTACTGCAGCATAAGATTTCATAGGTCGCGTGCTACCTTCACTGGTAAAACTTAAGATTTTAGCAGGTTTTGCAAATAAATGAGCTTCAAATAAAGCTTTCGTCCAACTGTACAGACTTATTCCCATAGAATGAATTGTTTGCTGGAAATCATTTGTAGTAAGTGTATTATCGCCAGTCATAGGTTTTAAATTACCTTTTGAAATGCTATGAAGGAAGACACTTAGCTTTTGATCGTCTAAGAATGTCTTGATTTTTTCAAGGTTTTGTTCTAGTTTATCTTCTCTAGTTGCATCGCTATTTACAGTTAACAATCGAATACCGAATGAGCGGATTATATCAAATCTAGTTTCAATTTCATCAGCTTGCATTCTTGAAGCACGATAAAAGATAATAAGATTCATACCATGTTGTGCCAGTTTTAAAGCACTTGCATAACCTAGACCACTGCTGCCGCCTAGAATTAATGCATACTTATTTTCAAAGTCTTTTACCATTCTAACAGTATTCTTTGAGCGGTAAAACCTGGTCCAAAACTTAACATTAACCCCTTAGAGCCTTTATTTAACTCGCGACTCATAAACCGTTCTAAAACAAATAGAACCGTCGCACTACTCATATTTCCATAGATGCGCAAAACCTCTTTGGTATCGTCTATATTTTTGCCTAGTTTATGAAATAATTCTTCTACTGTTTGTACGATCTTTTTACCACCAGGATGAAAAACAAGGTGATCAATATCTTCAATAGTCAATCCATTTTTCTCTAAAAAGGGATGAATAATCGCTGGAAAATGACTCGCAATAGTTTCTGGTACTGCTTTATCAAGAACCATTTGCAAACCACTATTGACAAGATCAAATCCCATCATGTGTGTTGCATCTGGAAAATGGTAAAACTCGTGTGCTTTGATCTTTGGTCCATTATCTTCTTCACAAGAAGAAAGCAATACACAAGCACAACCATCGCCAAAGATTGCTGCACTCACCATATTTGCCATGGAGAAATCGTCCAACTGAAAAGTTGCTGTAGGCGCTTCAATTGCTATGACAGCGGCTTTTTTATTGGGATTTGCTCTCAG
>CAZBCH010000282.1:0-17034 GCA_964490235.1 uncultured Flavobacteriaceae bacterium
GAAAGTAGAAAATAAGCAATATCTTTGCACCACAATAAAATAGCCATGTCGATTACTAAATCAGAAATAAAAAATAATATTCAATTAGATAAAATTGAGGATGCTATTAATGACATTCGAAACGGGAAAGTCATCATTGTAGTAGATGATGAAAACCGTGAGAACGAGGGCGATTTTCTTGCCAGTGCACAATCTGCAACTCCAGAGATGATTAATTTTATGGCAACCCATGGTCGTGGATTAATTTGTGCGCCACTTACACAGTCTAGAGCAAAAGAATTAGAGCTGGCAATGATGGTAAATAATAACTCAGACCCTATGGAAACTGCATTTACCGTTTCAATAGACTTGAGAGGTCATGGAGTGACTACAGGAATAAGTGCGAGCGATAGAGCCAAAACTATTCAGGCAATGATCCATCCTGATACACAGCCACATGATTTCAGTAAACCAGGACACATATTTCCACTTAAAGCAAAAGATGGTGGTGTACTGCGTAGAACGGGCCATACAGAAGCTGCAATCGATTTTGCGAGACTTGCTGGTCATGAGCCTGCAGGCGTGATAGTTGAGATCATGAATGAAGATGGTACTATGGCGAGACTGCCACAACTAGTGGAAGTGGCAAAACAGCACAATCTTAAACTAGTTTCTATCGAGGATCTGGTCGCATACCGTATGAAAAATGATAGTCTTATTGTAAAGAAAGAAGACTTCATGCTTAAAACACGTTTCGGAAGCTATCGGTTAAGAGCATATCAACAAACGACTAATGATCAGATTCATATTGCTCTTACATTAGGAGATTGGAGTAATGAAGATACTGTTCTTACTCGTATGAATTCTACACAAGTAAATAACGACCTCTTCTCTACTCTAACTAGTAACGCCGATAGAAAAATAGACGCCATGTTTGATCTTCTCAATAAAGAAGGTAAAGGAGCAATTGTTTTTATCAATCAGCAATTTGAGCCAGAAAATATGTTAGGTAGATTAGAACAGCTTAAGGATCTTCAAGAAAACGGAGTCGTAAAAGCACCTCGTCGCAACTTAGATAATAAAGATTACGGTATCGGTGCTCAAATTTTACATGATTTAAATATCACTAAGCTTAAATTAATGACTAATTCTGAGCAAAGTAAACGTATAGGTATGATAGGATATGGTCTTGAAATCGTTGAAACTATTTCTTATTAATAAAGTGATCTCGCTTTCGCGAAAGCGTAACCTTCATTATGACATTTAAAAAAATTACAGAGCAAGATTCTTCATACAATAACTTAGAACAAATGAGTTCTAAAGAGTTGTTAGAGAATATTAATAAAGAAGATCAGCGAGTTGCAAAAGCTGTAGAAAAAACTTTACCTGATATAGAAAGACTTGTTGATGTAATTGTTCCTAAAATGAAATCTGGTGGCCGTTTATTTTATATAGGTGCAGGAACGAGTGGAAGATTAGGTATTCTAGATGCTAGTGAATGTCCACCTACATTTGGTGTAAGTCATGATAAAATTATAGGAATTATTGCCGGTGGTGACACTGCAATAAGAAAAGCTGTTGAAAATGCAGAGGATGATAACTTACAAGCCTTTAAAGACTTAGAAAAATATCAAATTAATTCTGGTGATGTGGTCATAGGTATTGCCGCCAGTGGTACGACTCCTTATGTTATAGGTGGATTAGAAAAGTGTAATGAAAATGGAATAATTACAGGTTGCATTACTTGTAACCCTGGTAGTCCACTAGATAAGGTCGCAATCTATCCAGTTGCAGTAGTGGTAGGACCAGAATTTGTGACTGGTAGTAGTCGTATGAAAGCTGGTACCGCTCAAAAAATGATTCTTAATATGATAAGTACTAGTGTTATGATTCAATTAGGTCATGTAAAAGGTAATAAAATGGTGGATATGCAGTTAAGTAATGACAAGCTTGTTGATCGTGGTACTCGCATGATTATGGAAGCTACTGGAACTGATTATGAAGTCGCCAGACGTTTATTAATCGATAATGGTAGTGTAAGAAATGCTATTGCTAATTATGGTATTTGCTAAATATGGAACAAAAATCTACAGATCGTAATGTATTAGTAAAAGGAATTCAAAGACTTGCGTTAAGTGTAATATTTCTTTTTGCTGGTCCCATTCTTATTTATATAGGTGCAGGATCTGATCATCCAATCATTTTTTTAATGCCAGGTATCGCATTTGCAATACTAGCAGTAGTTTTTATTTTTCAAGGAATTAATTTGATTCTTGACTCCATGTTTAAATCTAATAAAACCAGATAATGAATAAATTACTTCTTCTTTCTTTACTGATAGTAGCTAGTTGTAAAACACCTACATCTAACGATAAGGAATCTAAAAGCTCATCCAAAACTGATGAAGCACCAACGGCAGTTACATTAAAAGGAACTGTTTCAAACCATAGCGGTATGACAGGTGATATCAATATAATGGGATATTTTGTGCAACCAGAATTTTACGGAGAACTTAATGAAAACGGTAGTTTTGAAATAAGATTACCAGAAGATTTTGATAAAATTACCACTAAAGCATTTAACACATATAATTCTTCTGATGTGGCAGACTATGAACTGAATTATTCTACTGCGCTAGAGAGTTTTCCCAATACTGCAAATATTTCTTTTGAAGGAAAAGAATCTAGACTTGCTTTTGTAGGTAAATATTATCGATTTGAGGTGATTGATGGTAATAAAATAGGATACCTATATCCAGCATCAAGTGAGAATTTTGTAAAATATGTAGTAGGAACTAAAGATGCTGTTCCAGAAACAGGATTTAATTACTATTACATCTATGCCAAAGAGCCTTTTACTATTGAAGGTAGTACTACTTTTGACAACCTATTTGAAGATGGCACAGAAGAAATCTACACAAGAACTGATCATTATGAATTAAATATAAATAAAGGATGGAATGTCCTGCGCTATGAAATCAGTCATTTAGAAGAAAGTAGTTTAGGAACTCAGGAAATTTCAGAGACTAGCATTTCTAATGTAAATCTTAATGACATTCCTGAATCTTGGTTTATGAGTACGTTATAAAAATCAGGGTTTAAAACTTATTCTCTTTAACTTAATAAAATTAAATTTTTGAAATATAGATTTTTCATTTTTTTATTTCTCTTTGCTTGTTGGTCCTATGGACAAGAACAAGTAAAGGACTCGTTGATTCAAATTACTGCTGGATTTCAGCAAATAGATGAAGAATTATATCCTGGCGCAATTGTTTATGCAGGCACCAATGGTAAACAGGTCTATGTGCAACATAAAGGAATAAAAATGTGGTGTGATAATGCGGTCTTTTACCGTGATGATAATTTTGTAAGAACATTTGGTAATGTGCGCATGAATCAAGGCGATACTATAAGAATGAACTCAAAATATGCAGAATATAACGGTAAAACAAAATTTGCTTTTGCCAGTGGTAACGTAGATATGAAGAATCCGAGCACCACACTTAAAACAGATTCCTTATTCTTTGATCGAGTAAAACAGCAAGCTTATTACCGAAGCGGTGGAACAGTTCAAGATACAGCAAGTACTCTTAAGAGCAGAATAGGTCGATACTTTATGACAGAAAAACGTTATCAGTTTTTAGATAACGTCACCGTGACAAATCCTGAATATACCATTAATAGCAATCATCTTAACTTTTATACTGAGAATGGACATGCTCGTTTATACGGCCCGTCTACTATAAAAAGTGAAACCAGCACGGTTTACTGTGAACGTGGGTTTTACGACACTAGAGCTGATGAAGGCTATTTCATTAAAAATTCAAGAATTGATTATAACAATAGAACTGTAACTGGAGACAGTCTTTACTTTAATCGAGGTAATTCATTTGCAAGCGCTACTAATAATATTGTAGTTACCGATACAATTAATAAATCGATCATTAAAGGACATTATGCCGAAGTCTATCGTGCAAAGGATTCGGTTTTTATAACTAAGAGAGCGGTTGCAATATCTATTCAAGATCAAGATAGCGTTTACATACACGCTGATAAATTAATGGTTACAGGACCAGAAAATGATCGAATAGTTAGAGGCTTCTATGATGTAAGATTATTCAAAAGCGATTTAAGCGGTAAATGTGATTCTATTTATACTAGACAAAGTACAGGACTTACTAAAATGATTACTAAACCTATTCTATGGAGTGGTAAAAGTCAAATGACGGGCGATAGCATTCATATACAAAGTAACGTAAAAACTGAAAAACTAGACAGTCTTTATGTGTTTTACAATGCATTTATTGTGGACCAAGATACCAGCGGCGGTTTCAATCAAATAAAAGGAAAAGAACTAATAGGAAAATTTAATGATTCTAATCAACTTGAAGTTGTGAACATTAACAAAAATGTTGAAAACCTGATCTATTCACGTAATGATGCCCAGGAACTTATAGGTATTAATAAAGGAACCAGTGGTAGAATGGAAATTTTATTTGAAAATAAAGAGATGAGTATAATCACCAATTATGATAATCCAGATGATGTAACCTATCCTCCAGAAGAGTTGCCAGAAAATGCACGAACTCTTAGAGGTATGATCTGGCGTGGTGATGAAATGATTTTAAGTAAAGAAGATTTGTTTAAAGGTAAGCCAGTACCAGTATTAACGCCCATAAAAGGTATACCTTTGCCTAAACTAGAAGATGATTTCTTTGATGATAAAGCAAGTGAAAACGTCAATAAAAATTCTAGATTAACAAAAGAAGATTTTAAAACTAGAACAAACGATATTCCTAAAACTACAAGCACAATAAAAGATGACAAAGAGTGATTTCTACCATTATCAAGCGCAAACAACGCCATTTGCGCCAGGCTTAGAAATAGCAAGTGCTTCTGGAAATTATATTTATGATACATCAGGTAACAAATATCTAGACATGGTCGCTGGCGTGAGCGCTTTACCTTTAGGTCATTGTCATCCAGCTGTTACAAAAGCTATAAAAGATCAGGTAGATCAATACATGCACGTTATGGTTTATGGTGAGTACACACAACAGCCAGCAGTAGAGCTGTGTAAAAAACTAGCCTCACTCCTGCCCGATCCTTTAGAAACCACCTACTTAGTTAACAGTGGTACAGAGGCTATGGAAGCAGCTATCAAGCTAGCAAGAAGAATTACCGGAGCTTCAGAAATCATAGCTATGAATAAAGCTTATCATGGTAATACAATGGGTTCTCTTAGCCTAATGGACTATGAAGAACGTAAAGCACCTTTCAGGCCATTAATTCCATCCATATCGCACATAAAATTTAATTGTATACAAGACCTCAAGCTGATTACTGAAAAAACTGCAGGAGTAGTCATAGAAAGTATTCAAGGTGGTGCTGGTTTTATCGTACCTAGTAAGCAATGGTTGCAAGAATTAAAAAAACGATGTACACAAACAAATAGCTTATTGATAATTGATGAAATCCAACCAGGAATAGGTCGCACCGGTACCATGTTTTATTTTACTCAACATAATATTGTACCAGATATGGTAGTTACAGGAAAAGGACTCGCAGGTGGATTACCTATAGGTGCTTTGACTACAAGTAATTCCCATATGAGTCATTTCAAACAAGAGCCTATGCTAGGTCATATTACAACTTTCGGAGGACATCCAGTTGTCGCAGCGGCAGCTCTAGCCACTCTTAATGAAATAGAGAGAGGTAAGTATATGGATAAAATGTTAGAAAAGGAGTTACGCTTTCGCGAAAGCTTACAACACAAAAAAATTAAAGAAATAAGAGGTAAAGGTTTAATGCTAGCTGCTATTTTACCAGATGATAGGTATACCGCTCAAATAGTAGACGAATGCAGAAACCGAGGAGTCATATTTTTTCTCTTACTATTTGAAAAGAAGGCCGTAAGAATTACTCCACCATATACGATTACAAATTCTGAAATTGATCATGCCTGCAAAATATTGCTGGAAGTAATCGATATTTTCTATCACGACTAACCTACAAAACACCTGTTTATAAGTTGTTGACAAGAGATTTGCATAATTTGCTTATCCCTTGGCAAAAAAAAAGAACTTAGTAAAACAAGAATTTTTAATGTTCTATGTATGCAATTTGATTTAAATAATGACGGAGAATTGAGTATTCAGAAATTTGAACTCATGTTAAAATCTAACGAGGTTGGATTCTTTGATAGTGATGAGTTTGATCAAATAATCGAGCATTATCTTGATGAAGGAAAGATAGCGCTTGCTCGCAAAGCCATAGGTTTAGGTATTTCTCAACATCCTACTGCTGTTAACTTAAAATTGTATCGGGCTGAGATGTTTATATTTGATAATCAATTTATTGAGGCGGAAGAGGTTCTTAATGAATTATTTGAAATTGAACCTAATAATGCGGAAATTTATATTCAAAAAGCTAATATTTATTCAAAAACAGATCGACATAACAAATCTATTGAACTTTTGAAAAAAGCGCTAGAACTTACTCATGATCAAGCAGATGTTTATAACCTTATAGGAATGGAGTTTTTGTTCATAGAAGACTATTCAAATGCAAAGGTAAATTTCATGAAATGTTTAGAGCTAGACGATTCAGACTACTCTGCTTTATATAATATAATTTACTGTTTTGACTTTTTAAATGAGCATGAACAAGCTATAGATTATTTAAACTTATTTCTGGACAAAAACCCTTATAGCGAGGTAGCATGGCATCAAATAGGTAAACAGTATTTTGATTTGAAGATGTATGAAAAATCATTGGCTGCTTTTGAATTTGCTATCATTTCTGATGATCATTTTATAGGAGCTTATCTAGAGAAAGGTAAAGTTCTAGAAAAGCTAGGTCGATATAATGAGGCGATTGAAAATTATCAAATTACATTAAAACTGGATGACCCTACTTCTTTTGCATATCTAAGATTAGGAAAATGTTTTGAAAAGTTAGGACTAGACGATAACGCTATCAAATATTTTAAGCAATGTGTTAAGGAAGATCCGTTGCTAGACAAAGGATGGCTCTCTATAGTAAACTACTATACTAAACGACTAGACTTTCAAAACGCACTTTCATACATTGAAAAAGCTACTGAAATTGATGCAGACAATGCCTTGTACTGGAAAAAGTATGCATTGATAAATAAGACTTTAAATTTCATTGAAGAGGCAGAGTACGGTTACCGTAGGGCAATTGAACTAGGCAATTATGAACTGTCTACGTGGATCGATCGTTGTGATATTTTAATTCTTTTAGGAGAATTAGAACCAGCTATATTAAATATAGAAAATGGATTAGAATTTTATCCTAAAGAGGTTCAACTAGAATACCGATTAGCTGGACTTTATTTTAAAAGAGGCGAGGTTATCAAAGGTAAATTTCATCTCCAAAACGCCTTAAAAACTGATCCTAACAATATTTCTATTATTCAAGAAGTTTTTCCGAAAGAATATCTATTGAAAGATGTTCAAGACCTTTTAAAAAAATAATCTATGTTTTTTTTTAGCAAATCAATTTATGTAATTGATTTCATAGACCATATAACAGATGTTCACAATCATATATTACCAGGTATAGATGATGGATCACCTAATCTAGATACTACTCTGGAAATGATAAGAGCAATGAAATCAGTAGGGTTTAATAATTGCATTGCTACACCACATACGATGGAAGATTATTATGGGAACGATAAAAATAAAATACAATCTGTTTATAATAAAACATCAAATGAACTAGAAGCAACAGATGGAAGAGACTTCATACTCTCTGCAGCTTCAGAATATATGTTGGATAGTAAATTCGAACAAATTATTGACAACAAGGAGTACTTATGTATCCATGAAAACTATCTATTAACAGAACTTTCTTATTTCCAACGTCCGGATAACTTAGAAGAATTGGTTTTTAAAATGTGCCAAAACGGAATGACTCCCATTTTAGCACATCCAGAAAGGTATCGATATTTCAAATCATTAGATGCATTTACAGATTTAAAAGATAGAGGATTTGAATTACAACTGAACTTACTTTCTCTATCAAATCATTATGGAGAACAAGCTCAAAAGCAGGCTTTATTAATGCTTGAAAATGGCGATTATGACTGCATAGGAACAGACGCACATAAGGTAAGTCATCTTGAGAAAATTAAAGAAATCAAAATAAAACAAAAGCTAACACCTAAAATAGAAAAGCTTGTGGAAGACCACAAGCTTAGATTTAACTTATAAATTTAAATTATCTTACGATTATTTTCTATTTACCAAATTTAGATTTTATCGTAGACCAGAATGTTTTTTTATCTTCTCCGTAGACATAACCATACTTATTACCATAACCAAAGTTAGCTAGTTTCACATTGTTTACAACAACCGCTACATTTGTTAACTTACCAGCCTCAATTGTATCTGAAACAAAGTCTAGTAATGATTTATCGGTATAACTAGCTCTAGTAACGTAGGCAGTAACATCTGCATATTTATTTATTAGTAAGGTGTCTGTAACTAATATAGTTGGAGCACTATCAATAATTACTAGGTCATATTTTGATTTTGCCTCTTCAAATAACTCTCTAGTTCTATCCTGCATCCATAGCTCAGCTGGATTAGGTGGTATTGCACCAGATAATAAAATATCCAGATTATCATTTTTTGAAGAATGTATCACTAAATCATCGAGAGTAAGATCATTGTTAACCAGGTACTCTGTGACTCCTTTGGTACGTTTAGATGCACTACTTGAAGAATATCTATGAAGTTGAGGATTTCTAATATCACCACCAATCAATAGAACTTTCTTTCCGGAATATGCAAAGGTATTAGCTGTATTATAAGATACAAGCGTCTTACCTTCTCCTTTTACAGTAGAGGTAACTAAAATAGTTTTAGTTTCATTATGGTCGATTGCATTCAATTTATACTGAAGATTAGTCCTGATTATTCTGAACGATTCTGCCAGTACAGATCGATCATTAGGCTCAATATAATCTAAGGAATCGCCATCCAGCTTTGGAACTTCACCTAATATACTCAATTGAGGTAATTTCTGTTGAATATCTTTCCTAGATTGAATTTTGTTGTAAAGTATTGATCGTACATAAATAAAAATAAAAGGCAATACCAAACCTAATATCAAACAACCCAAGTAAACAATTTTTGGCTTTGGTGAAACTGGTTCATTCTTAACTAAAGCATAGTCAACTATTTTAGCCTTAGGAGCAGTTACAGCCAAAGATATTGCAGTAGTCTCCTTTTTCTCATTAAGTAACAAATAAATAGCTTCAATTACTAAACGATCTCTTTCAATATCCCTATTGACACGTTCATTTTCTGGGATTTTAGAAATTTTACCACTTACTGTATTGAGTTCTTTTTCAAGACTATTTTTTTTCAAGTTAATGGAGAAGATAATGTTATCTAAGGAAAGTAAAATAGACTCTTTAAAAGTTTTGATCTGACTTAACAAATTTTTTACAATAGGATTGTCAGGAGTTGCATTTTTATTATATTTTCGGTACTCTTGAACAAGCATATTAAAGTTGGCACTGCTTTCTTGAATATTTAAATTATTCAATCCTACATTTTCTGGAATTAAATCCAACTCTTCTCTGTTCAATCTATTCTTTAAACTTTCTGCTATGTCAAGTTGAGTTTCCGCTAAGACAAACTCACGATTTATTTCTACTTTAGATTTCAAATTAATTCCAGCTTCAGAGACTATATCTGTAAGGCTTTCAGTGTTTTTAAATTTTTGAATTCCTCTTTCCAGACTATCAAGATCTTGTCTAACAGCACGCAATCTTTCTTCAATAAATTTTGACGTATTTTGGGCTACCTCATTTTTGTCTTTAATAGCGTCTTCATTAAAAACCATTATCAGTGTATTAAGAATATCTTGTGCACGTTTTTTAACGGTATCTTGGAGATTCAATTGCAAGACGCTTCCTCTTTTATCTATTTTAGAGATTGTTAACCGTTGAAGTATTGATTTTGTAGTTTCCCGAATTGGGTTAATACTTATAAATAAATCATCCCAACGAAGTTCAGATTTTTTTTCAAAAACATATTGAGACGTCGAATCAACCGAAATCTCACTTGGTAATATCAACATTTTGATACCAGAAAAATCAAATACACTACCATATTCATTCGTACCAAGATTCTCACCTTCAGATGTGTAAATTTCAAATTGCTCGTTATTTAATTTGGAAATTTTGAATTTAACACTCCTAGTGAGTGTGTACCCTATTGAATCATTTAAGACCGTTAATTTTACCGGACTATTACTATATATTTGTGACGATTTAATGCTTCCAACCTTAGAATAAGTGATATTCAAATCCAATAAGTCAACTACTTCATTCATCAATTTGTTAGACTTCAATACTTCAATCTCATTTTCAACAGTATTAAAAGAACTTCCAAGTACATCAATATCTCCTAGAGCCGCTAATTCCGAGAAACCACCTCCACCTTGAGTATCTTTAATAAGAATTTTTGCTGTAGCTTCATACTTTTGTGTTGCATACCTTAAGAACAAAAAACCTCCAAGAACAAATAATAAAACACTAATAATAAACCACGGCCATTTACTTGAATATTGAACTATTTTTTCCTTAAGATTTTGATTTTGATCTGAATTATAAGAAGAGTTATTCATAAATTTAATTTCTAGACACTATAACAATTAATGATAATAAAACAGACGCAATCGATACAAATAATGAGGCGTTCCTATTAAAACCAGCAGCTTGAACCTGCGCATAGTTAGGCTCTACTATAATCACATCATTCTGCTGTAAAAAATAAAATTCAGAGTTGATAAAATCTACAGATGTTAAATCGATCTTATACGACTTTTGAATACCATCAACATCTCTCAGCAAGGTAACGTTCTTTCTATTTCCATATATAGTTAAATCCCCAGCGTTACCAAGAACCTGTAATAAGGTCATTCGATTATGTTCCAGATTAAATGTTCCTGGCCTATTTACTTCTCCTAAAACAGTAACTTTAATATTGATAATTCTAATGTCAACTACTGCATCTTTAACATAATCAGCTCTTATACGTGTTTGTATTTCATTTGAAAACTCTACACGATTTTTTCCAGCTGCATTCAATGAACCTAATAAAGGAAATTCAATTCTACCTTCATCATCTACCAAATAACCTAACAATTGGCTTTGTCCAGCGACTCCTAAACTATTAGACATTGTAGGACTGATGAATTGAACAAATGGCTGCACCAATTCCATATTCTCACTACTAACAGTGATTCTTAAAATATCATCTTTTTTAATAATAGAATGATACTCTAGTGATTCTTTTGTAAGATTTTTATCAATATCTTGAAGATAAATAATTTTTTCTTTAGGAACGCAACGTATCAGTAATACAGCTACTACTGAAATTAAAGAAATTCTTAATAATAAATTTTTCATACAATGAAATAATGCATTTTAAATGTTTACTTTTTTATCTAACAGTTCAAAAACACTGTTTTTACTAATAAATTCTGGCACGAGCTGTTTGATCTTACTGACCATGAAAACATCGTTTTTAGAGTTAGCTGCCATAGATATTTCTCTCACATGCGCAACAACGATTTCATGATCTAGGGCCTTATCTTTAGCCACCATTATTTTTTTATGATGTGTAGGCAAAGTGGTGGATGTATCACTTAATAATTCTTCATAAAGCTTTTCACCTGGTCTTAAACCTATTATTTTAATATCTATATCTTCATATGGCTTAAAACCAGAAAGTTTAATCATTCGTTTTGCTAGGTCCATTATTTTAACAGGCTTACCCATGTCAAAAACGAAAATTTCACCACCATTACCCATAGTACCAGCTTGAAGAACTAATTGACAGGCCTCTGGAATTGTCATGAAATACCTTATAATATCTTGATGAGTTACAGTTACTGGACCACCATTCTCTATTTGTTTCTTGAAATAAGGAATCACAGAACCATTAGATCCTAGCACATTACCAAATCTAGTAGTAATAAATTTTGTCGACACGTTTTGGTTTTGTTGGAGAGCTTGAACATAAATCTCCGCAGCTCTTTTACTAGCACCCATTACATTTGTAGGATTCACAGCTTTATCAGTACTAACCATTACAAAACGCTCAACATTATATTGAGCAGATAGATCAGCCAAATTAACAGTCCCTAGAATATTAACAGCTACGGCCTCCTTAGGATTTTTTTCTATCATAGGCACGTGCTTGTAAGCAGCTGCATGAAATACAACCGATATACTGTGCGTTTCAAATACTTGTTGTAATCGGTCTCTACACCTTACATCACCTAATATGACTTCATAATGAACATCTGGGAAATTTTCTTTAAGCTCTAATTCTAGATCATACAATGGTGATTCGGCTTGATCTAATATTAAAATACAATCTGGTTGATATGAAGAAACTTGTCTTACAATTTCACTACCTATAGAACCGGCACCACCGGTGATTAATACATTTCTATTTTTTATGTAATTAGATATTTGAGAATCGTCTAAATGAATTGAATCTCTCTCTAATAAATCTTCAATTTGGATCTCTTTAATCTTGGATGTTACATCTTCCTTATCGGTCCACTGTGTTATTTCAGGAACGTTAAAAATTTTCAAATCATTTGCTAGTGCCTTGTCAACTAATTCATTTTTTTGAGTAATAGATAATTGAGAACCGGCTATAATGATCCCAGTGATTTTCATAGGAGCAATTCGATCATAGAACTTGCTACCGTACTTAATGATAGGTTTACCTAAAATTTTGATTCTTTGATGATCTTTTCTAAAAGAGATAAATCCCGCAAGATTAAAATTCTGATTTTTTGAAGTGGATAAAGCCTCAGCAAGAGCAATACTATCATCATTAACACCTACTATAAGAACATTATAGGATTCTTGTTTATTTTGAGAAACTAAGGAATACATTCTTTTAACAAGCAACCTAAAAGATAACAATGCCACAAATGTGATAGTAGAATTCACAAATAAAAATGGCATCAAGAATACCTTTTGATCAAATAAAAAGAAATAGGTATAATTAACCGCTACTAGTACCAATAATGTAGCGGTACATGCAATAACGATCTTAAACACATCTACAAAAGTACTGTGTCGTATCAGTCCAGAATAGGTGCTAAAAACAAAGAAAGAAGATAGGTAGACTAAGACTATAAACAAACCTTGCTGAAACAAGGATAGAACCTGGTAAAATGTCGAGTTTAAATTGTTAATGATTAAAACCGAAATATAGAATGAACATATAGCTATCAATAAATCAATAGCTATTACCATCCATCGCGGAAGGTATCTTAGATTTTTGAATTGAAGACTGTTATCTCCATTCCAAAAAATCGCTGCAACTCTATTTCTGAAGTATTTTGCTTTCATTTCCCTGTCGCAAAAATAGGATAAAAAAAAAGGCAATGCGTGAACATTGCCTTTAAATTATTTAAAATGCATGTTTAATTTAAATATATAAAATAAATTTTAATAGAAACTCCATTTTAAAAATACTCAAGTAGTTATTTTAACTTCATTATTGTTTCATAAACCTCTTCAACACAGTTTTACCTGATTGTTTTAAATTTAAAAAGTATAAACCACTGCCCAAAGTTTGTAAATCATTTAATTCTACACGTCCGTTTTCTACATCCTTTTGATATGATTTTACCATTTGTCCTACAGAATTGAAAATATTTATTTCTACTGACTCATTTCTATCCAGATTTTCTATAGTTAAAGACGCATCATCTATTAATGGATTAGGGTATAATGTAACCGCTTTCGCGAAAGCGGAATCATCAACAGATAAGGTTTCGTTATTAAATTTAATTGAGAATCTGCTAGAAGCAAAACTATTAGGTTGCGCAGCATCAATCGTGAAGGACACTCTGTTCAAACCTTCATTTAAAATAGTTTCAGTCATAAGATAATCATCGACAAGAATTACTTGAAGACTTGAAAAATCATTATTTATATTAAAGGTATAATCGTTTCCTGTTAAACTATTTAAATCTAAATTGATAACGTCACCATCTGAAGGTATTGTAGATCTAAGAATACTCAAGGATTGATTGTTTCTCCATATTGATAAGTTTTCATCTGGATTTTGAAGTTTTGCGGCACCAGAATCACTTATTTGATTAGCATCAAATTTTAATATGACACCATCTCTAGCTTTGCCAGTGCTTAACTCGTTATTTTTAAATAAAGAAATAGTAATTAATTCTGTAAGATTAGAACTACGGTAAACATTATTTATATCAGTAGAAGATGTTTTAAATGATTGTTTAAATCTCATACTAGGTGCGAGACCTACAGTATTACCATCCTCACTTGTTCTAACAAAAACTGCTTGACCAGGCTGTAAAAATTCATTTACTTCTGAGCCTCCAACATTATTCATACTGAGACCAAAATCGTAAGTAACATAAGCGCCATTATCGCCTATAGTCGGATCCCAGGCATAATACATTGTTGTATTTATATCTTCTGTATCAGAGTCTGCCATAAGAGTAGCAAAATTAACTTGAGCTTGATATGGGTTTGCTATAAAATTAAATGCACCTTCAGTCGATGATAAATTATTAACATCTACAAAACTATTAGCCAAAGCTCCCTTAGTTTTCAATATAGTACTGGTAGATGGAGCATTAGCAGTAAAAAGTGAAACACTTCTATCGCCTCTTATAAATAATCTGTAAGGAGTACCAGATGTTAGATTAGTTGAATTAGTATTTGTAATACCTGCCCAAACTTGTCCTCCATTATTGTAGGTAAACATAGAAACGGCATTAGATCCAGACTGATCAAAACCATTTACGATTGCCCCACCTGTTATATGGGTTCCTACACCTGTTTCATAATCCATATCTCCTGGATTAAGACCAGCTTGTTGCCAGTTCTCAAAAATACTAGTGGAAGACGTAACCGTTGATCCTACAAGTCTATAAGCCCTTTTATTAGAATAAAACTGTTCTACAATAACATCTCCAGAAACAGAACCACCAAGTACAGGACCGACCACAGCACTTTTTACAGCACTACTTTTTAAAGTTAGGTTATCATTTGTGCTTAGTACACCATTTGACAATGTAAGAACACCTTCTAAATTAAGAACTCCATTTAAAGTTGCACCATTTGCATTATTTATAATCAAATTTTCTAATGTAACATCATTGATAATTATATCTTGAGCGTCAATTCCTGCAAGATTAATTGAAGCTTCACTAGCCACTATAGTTGTACCTGCAGGTGAGTTTACATTACCTACTATATTTAATGTATTAGCACCAAGGTCTAATGTAGAAGAACCTACAAGAGATAAATTATTCATATCTACATCTCCAGTAAATGCAACTGAACCGCTTTGAACTATAACATTATCATCTGTCGTAGAAACGCCTTCTGGTGCGGTAGGTGACCATGAAGTACCATCATAAACATAGTCTATTACCGATGCTTGCTCAGATAAAGTAATATCATCTATATAAAAATATTCACTATTGTTATTAGTATCTGCCACTATTCTTACAGCTATGGAAGTGGTATTATTAGGAATGCTAATTTTAATAATAGAATATCCATTGTCCCCATCGCCATTATAAATCGCAGGAGTTCCAGCTATGGTAGAAGCAATGTTTCCATTAGCAGCATCGTAACTCCATGAATTATTAAAAAAGTTATCTCCCGTATCACTTTCTTGAATTGTTATATCTGCATCAATAGGATAACCATTACCATTTAGATCTACATATACCTCTAATCGATCTGCATTTTCTATTCCACCTACACTTGCATTGTGAATAGTAAGTTCAAGATTTTGTAGACCTGTAATATCAAAGCTTGTCAATTCTAGAACATCACCATTAGAAATTCTAGTACCATCTAAACTTCTACCGTAATTAGCGTCAACATCACCTTGATTAGTGATTATAGACCATTCTGGCAAAGAAGTATCAAAATCTTGCACAGCAACAAAGCTAGTAATAACAGGATCTAGAACTGAATAACTTTGCTCAGCACTAGTTGTTGTTGCAGGCATGGGATCATTGTCAGTTGCTACAATCCTAAAAAAAACTTCAGTTCCATCTGCTTGAACTGGAATGTCACCTGTATAAGTATTGCCTGTTGTAGGAGACATTGAAATAGGCATTTGATCAAAAACTCCTGTAGAAAAACCGTATTCGATTTGTATTAAATTAAGCAAAGTGTTATCAGTAACATCCGCTGTTACGGTAACAACATCTGCAGATGTAGGAGACATCGGTGAATTTGATATGTTTGAAATTACTGGTGGTGGATTACCGCCAGCTAATATTCCTGTTACTATTACATTATCTACAGCAAAAGCCTCATAATTTGCATTTGCATCTACTAAGATTCTGATGTTTAACGTTGATCCAGTACCGACAAAATTATTTGAAGCGATGGTCTGTAAATCAAATGTAAGTACAGTTCCTAGCGCAGTATTAATTCCACCATTTGCATTTGAAAGCAATGTAAGTGGAGCGTTACTTCCATTATTATGACCAAATTGTATTAAAGTAACCCAAGATCCTCCATCAAAGTTATATTGCACTTCTAGATTATCAGATGCATCCCAATCATTTGGCACTGCTCCAAAATCAGCTCTGAATTCTAGATTTGTATATGCAGATACAGCAATAGGATCAAAAACAATTGTACCTGGGTTACCAGAATTTATCGCATTTGGATTGCTACCAACAAAGAATGAAGAGTTTGTAATATTTGTATATAACTGTCCTCCAGATTCATAAATGTTACTGTCATCAGGTGTTGCTATAGAAAAATATTGATCTCCAGGATCTACAGAAGGAATTTGATTTGGCGTGTTAACATAACCTAAGCCTACCGTTTCAAAATCTTGTGCATAAATAGTAGTTTGTGAATAGCTATTTAGTCCTGAAATCAAAAATGCTAATAGTAATATTTTTTTCATTAGATGATATTTAATTTCCTCAAAAATAATTATATCTAACGAATTAAAACGCAACCCTACTT
>CAZBCH010000283.1:0-6396 GCA_964490235.1 uncultured Flavobacteriaceae bacterium
TTTAAAAGTAATATTTGCATTTATAAATTGGTCGTTGTTAACTTGCCCATCAATTATTTTATTTACCAGAGTATCAATTTTAAATGAGGTAGGATTCTTGATGCTTTTTGAGGCCGCTTCTACACTATCTGCAATCATTAAAATAGCTGTTTCTTGACTGAATGGTCTAGGTCCAGGATAGGTGAATTTTTCTTTAGAAATATTAGGATTTTCTTCCTTAGCTTTAGAATAGAAGTAATAAACCAAACTATCTCCATGGTGCGTTCTTATAAAATCAATTATTCGATCCGGTAAATTATATTTACGAGCAATTTCAATACCATTCAATGTATGATCGATAATAATTCTAGCACTGTCCTCAGGATCTAAATCATCATGTGGATTAATACCACTACCCTGATTCTCTGTGAAATAAGTAGGGTTCAGCATTTTACCAATATCATGATATAATGCACCTACACGGACTAACATCGCATTAGCACCTATTTCATTTGCAACTGTCTCTGCAATATTTGCTACGTTAAGCGAATGATGAAAAGTTCCTGGAGCCTTATTAGATAATTCTTTTAAAAGTTTTGAATTTGTATCACTAAGTTCTAAAAGAGATACATCACTTACAAGCCCGAATATTTTTTCAAAAATATAGATTAAGGGCCAGACGAATAACATAGCCAATCCACATAGTACAAAATAACCTATTCTACTCCATTCCCATCCAGTTACTCCACCTTGATTTATAGCGTAAAAGGCAAAATAGCTTAGAAAATAAACTCCTATTATTTGTGAAACTGTAATGAATAAATTTGCTCGTTTATAAATCTCATTGTTTGATAAAATTGTAACAATTCCAGCCATCATTTGTAAAAACAAATACTCATCACTATTTGGTACAATAAAACTTAATATGAAAATGGTAACGACATGACTGAATAACCCTAATCTGGCGTCAAAGAAAGCCTTGAGTATTAACGGTAGCATACAAACTGGAACTACATATATATACTTGACATTTATATTAACAATAGTTGCAGTAAGTACTACTACCACGATAATATTAAAAAATATGAAAAATATTTTCCTGAAATTATCATATAGAATGGGACGATATCTCCATAAAAATAATAAAAGCATGCTGTAAGCCATTCCTACAAGAATGATGTATCCTGAGAGTTTCCAAGTGTACTGAGAATCAGTCCATGTTTGTGATTTGTAAGTATTATTAAGTGTATTTAAAATTTGAAGTTTCTCTCCTTCTACAATTTCGCCTTGAGCGATAATCCTAGCTCCATCATAAACAAGACCTCTAGTAGTTAAAATCTTACTAAGCTCTTCCTTGATAGCCAATTCCGTTAACCGTTTATCATAACTTATATTAGGCTCTATAACTCTTAACAACGTAGTTGTTACAAATTTCTTAATTGAAGGAGCTAATTTTAAACCCTCAAAACTTTTATTAATTAATTCTCCTAAATCTACAGGTTTAAGGATATCTGCATAACTAAAAGAGATCAACTTATTATCTGATTCTATAAAAACGAGATGATTCTCTTCTAATTCTAGAGGTGTATCTATATAACCAGCTTTATAAATTGTTGAAAATATAGATTCGACTTCGGTATTTAATAATCTTATTTGTTGATCGCTTAAAGAATCAAGTGATTTACTATTAAGATTTATTTTCCATTCTTCAAGCACCTTGCCCTTAACGGTCTTGTCTAATTTAAAATAACGTGGTGCATTATTAGAAACATCTTGCCTTTCTGCAATTAAAGATTTTTCATCTTTTTCTATCGGAAATGTAAATGGTGCATAAAGAGTCTCATAATCCCAAGGCTCACCTTGTTTATAGTCATATTTGAAACGATTATTATTAGGGAATATATAAACCGTAAGAGCTGTACAAAAGCACAGCAGAATAATTCTATAAATAATACTTTGATAGCGATAAAGGTTTTTCATCATTTCATGGAATAAAACAAATTAACAACTATAGTTTTGAAATACCATAATTTATATTATTATATAGTTTTAAGGAATTGATAAATGCTATGTTTTACTTATTAAAATCGCTATTTTTGTGAAATAAAATTGATTCATGAAAAAAGCAGTTATAGTATCATATGCAAGAACGCCTATAGGAAGTTTTATGGGCAAATTATCATCCATTCCAGCTACTCAATTGGGATCAATAGCTATAAAGGGTGCACTAGAAAAGATTTCTCTAGATCCTGAATTGGTCGATGAAGTATTAATGGGTAACGTAGTGCAAGCAGGAACTGGTCAAGCTCCTGCAAGACAAGCTGCTTTAGGAGCTGGAATAAGCAAACATACACCTGCTACAACTGTTAATAAGGTATGTGCTAGTGGTATGAAAACAATAATGATGGCTGCTCAATCAATTGCTGCAGGTGATAATGACATTGTTGTTGCCGGAGGAATGGAAAACATGAGCATGATTCCTCATTACGTTCATATGAGAAATGGTCAAAAATTTGGCCCATCAACTTTGGTAGATGGTATGCAAAAGGATGGTTTAGTTGACGCATATAGTCAAGAGGCTATGGGAACTTGTGCAGATCTTTGTGCTATAGATCATGATTTTTCAAGAGAAGATCAAGACGCATTTGCTATACAGTCATATGAAAGATCTAAAAACGCATGGGAAACTGGCAAATTTAAAAATGAAGTTGTACCTGTTTCTGTACCACAAAGGCGTGGAGATGCGTTAGTGGTGGATACTGATGAAGAATTTGCTAATGTGCGCATGGATAAAATACCTACACTAAGACCTGCATTTTCTAAAGATGGGACAGTAACGGCAGCAAATGCTTCTACAATTAATGATGGTGCTGCGGCTGTAATTTTGATGAGTGAAGAAAAAGCAGCAGAATTAAACTTAGAAGTTATCGCAACTATAGTGGGTTATGCTGACGCAGCTCAGGAACCTAAATACTTCACTACAGCTCCTGCAAAAGCACTTCCTAAAGCTCTTGAAAAAGCTGGGGTTTCTTTAAACGAAGTTGACTATTTTGAGTTTAACGAAGCGTTTTCTGTTGTAGGACTTGCAAATATGAAAATATTAGGTCTCAATGACAAAAATGTGAACGTGTACGGCGGTGCAGTATCTTTAGGACATCCTCTAGGATGCAGTGGAGCTCGAATTGTTACAACTTTATTGAGTGTATTAAAGCAAGAGAAAGGTAAGTTGGGAGCAGCTGCTATTTGTAACGGTGGCGGTGGCGCTAGCGCTATTGTTTTACAATCGTCATAAATTGGTATGAAGTACGGTATTTGTCCTATTTCAATTGCTCCTTTGAGATCTGAAACTAGTGATGCAAGTGAAATGGTGTCTCAGGTTCTTTATGGTGAAACGTTTAAAATAATAGACACTAGGAAAAAGTGGTCTAAAATAAGATTATCTCATGATAAATACGAAGGGTGGATCGATAATAAGCAAATTACCGAAATCGAATCTGAACAATACCATTCATTAATAAAAGATAGCAAAAAATTTTCCCGTGACTTAATAGGTCATGTTACACATAAAGATATGACCTTGAGCACCGTGACTATTGGAGCACAGATAAGCTCGTGCACTGTGCTTAATGATCAATATTCATTAAATCAACCGGAATTATTATCTGATAATAAATCAAATCTTATTGAAAATGCACTTCTATTCTTAAATGCGCCGTATTTATGGGGTGGAAGAACACCTTTAGGAATCGATTGCAGTGGCTTTACTCAACTTATATATAGGCTAAATAATATTGAATTATTAAGAGATGCTAGTCAACAAGCCACTCAAGGCGAAGTATTAAGTTTTATCGAAGAATCAGAACCTGGAGATTTGGCTTTTTTTGATAATAATGAAGGCGTTATTACTCACGTAGGAGTAATAATGAGCGATAATTATATTATTCACGCCCACGGCAAAGTTAGAATTGATCGATTGGATCAAAGTGGGATATTCAATGTAGAGAAAAAGGTGCATACTCATAAACTTAGAGTCATAAAGAAGATTTGTTAAGGTATATTTTCAATTTGACGACTATAACTTTACGCTATAAAAAAAGCTCTTAGAGAATTTATTCTAAGAGCTTTTTTATTTTTCCGCTTTCGCGAAAGCGATATCTTTAAAGAACTAATCTTACATTTTTGCCTTCATTTCTTCAGCTTTTTCCTTCATCCCAAGAAAGTCAAACAAACTCACAAGTGTATTTACAATAGCTTTCTCTTCAGGCTTTAATTTATGAGCTTTTTCAAGCATTACCGTCGATTTTAAATATAAATTTTTCTGTTCTTCAGCAGTAGTTTCCTTAAGATTACCTTTTTCAAGATAAGAGTTAGCCAGATTAATTAATGTACCATAATTATCAGATTTCAAATCAAGACTAGATTCAAAATATCTAATTGCGCTATCATAGTTTTTCTGATTAAAAGCCGCTATTCCAAGATTATCAAAAACTGCTGGATCTGTTATATCTGAATTAGTGTTTTCAATAGCTTTTTGATACTCTTCCATCATTTCAAGAGTTAAAAAAACATCTGCCTTGATTAATTTTAATGAGTTATCATTCGGATTATCCTTTATGGCTTTTTGGTAAGTTGAAAGAGCTTTTTCAACTTCTCCTTTATTTTTAAGTAACCAAACTGTTTTCAAGACTACGTCTCCTAACTTAGATGGTGTAGTTTCAGAGGTAGGATTAGAGTATGAATTTCCCTTAACAGCAAAGTCCCTTGCTAATTTATTAGGAAATTTCTCAACTACACCTTGTTTATTAGTAGCTAAATAAGATGTGCTTACTCCTGTATAATTTTGATCTATCAAAATTTTGAATTTCTCAATCGCTTTATCATACAGTTGATTGTTGTAAGCTATATTCCCAGCGTTATATAACATATCCAAGTTTGATTTGTCAAAGTCGTATAATTCCTCCGTTAATTTAAGCGCTGTTTCAGGCTTCCCGTCAGAGATATATTCGTTTGCTAATTCAAATTTACGTGTCAAAATTAAATTTTGAATCACTGGTTCAAGTTTAGAATTATCTAGTCCTAATTCCTGCGCCTTCATGAGCGTTGACTCTGCCTCTCTTAATTCTTCGAGACTTGCTTTACGTGCACCTGCAAGACCTAAAATACTACCAGCTTTGTACAAATTGTACTCGGCTGCATATTTATCTTCTACCTCGTCTTCGTTAATTGTATTGAAAATATCCTGAGCTTCCTTAAGCTCTCCTTTTTCTATAGCTCTTTGTATTTTTCTCATTTCCTTTTTCTGAGCAAAAGCAATAGAACTAATTGCTAAAAAAAGGATCATCAATTTGAGTTTCATTTTTTAAGTATTTTAATTATTTATTCTTCACTATCATCAGTTGCAACACTTGTGCCATGATCATTAGCAGTGTCAGTAGTCTCTGGATCACTTTCATTATCATCATTCTCATTTTCTTCATTAACAACCTTTGCAACTGCTGCAATAGAATCATTACCTTTAAGATTGATCAATCGTACACCTTGAGTAGCACGTCCCATTACTCTAAGGTCTGCTACTTTCATACGTATAGCAACACCTGATTTGTTAATGATCATAAGTCCATCCTCATCACTCACGTTTTTAAGTGCCACTAGTCCACCTGTTTTCTCTGTTACAGAAATGGTTTTTACTCCTTTACCACCACGGTTAGTTTCGCGATAATCTTCAAGGCTTGAGCGTTTTCCATAACCTTTTTCAGAAACAACGAGTATATTAGAATCCATATCATTAACCGCTACCATGCCTATAACCTCATCTTCGTCATTTGACAAAGTTATTCCTCTCACACCACTGGCATTTCTACCCATAGGTCTGGTTTTGGACTCATCAAATCGAATCGCTTTACCACTCTTAAGACCTAACATTACATGACTATCTCCTGTGGTCAGTTTTGCTTCAAGCAAGGTATCTCCATCTCTAACTGTAATAGCATTGATCCCATTAGATCTAGGTCTAGAGTATTGTTCTAATGAGGTTTTCTTTACTACACCTTTCTTAGTACACATGATAACATAATGACTATTAATGTATTCTTCGTCCTTAATATCTTGCGTACAAATAACAGCTTTTACATTATCATCTTGCTCGATGTTGATCAAGTTTTGGATAGCTCTACCTTTCGAGGTTTTACTTCCTTCTGGAATTTCATAAACACGCATCCAGAAGCATTTTCCTTTTTCTGTAAAGAACAGCATATACTGGTGGTTTGTTCCTACAAAAAGATCAACTAAGAAATCTAAAGCGAGGCGCGCCCGGTTTGCCTCACGCTCTGCGCGTCGCCCCTCCTCCTCTGCTTTCAACCACATCAAGCTCGTTAGGATTGCCGCGACCATCATCGTCATAGCGGCCACTGTCATCAC
>CAZBCH010000284.1:0-9168 GCA_964490235.1 uncultured Flavobacteriaceae bacterium
TTACGCTTTCGCGAAAGCGTGCAAAGATAAGTTATCCTTAGACATTTTTACAGTATTAAAACATCTGTAAAAGCAAAAAAATCTGCATGGATATCATGCAGATTTTAAATTAAAAAGTAGCTTTTATAAAATATGGAAAGAAATTTAATCCATTTCCATATCTGAGGTATCGATACCTTTAGATTCTAATATATTTTTTAAAGCCTCTTGATCGACTTTTCCATCATTACCCATATTGACACCTAAGTCTCCCATCATACCTTTTAAACCAGCTGGATCTATATCCATTTTTTCTAATTCTTTAAGCATTTTCATGATGCTGGAAATATTCATATCATCTCCTAGAATACGAGCAACGCCCATTCCTGCTTTATCCATTGTACCGAAAACAATTATTTCATCTATGGAATCCTTATCGCCTTGATACATAACTTTTGCTGTCATACCGTCTTGGTTATGGGTCATTAAAGCTGTGTATTTCTCGCTTTTTAGAATTTTTGACAATTGCGCTTTTTCTGTCTCAAAGCTAGCTTCATTTTTATCTGTCTTAGGATACATAAGCATACTTACTTTATTGATGGAATTGTAAGCTTTTTGAGAATCGTCAGAAAGTTTGCTTTCATCTATTCCTAAAATCGTTTTAGGGATTGAAGTACTTATAAAGCCTTCTTTATCTGCGCTATCGACTATATAACTTTGTAATGTAGGGTCTGTATCGCAAGAAGTAAGAGATGTTGCGATGACAATGCTTACTAGGATAGCTTTTAAAATTATCTTATTCATAGTTAGTGTTTTTTAGTGTTGGTAAATCGGTTAAGAATGGATTACTTACCTTCTTTGGTAGCTTTTTCTATTTGCTCTTGTCCAGGAACGTTTATCATTTTAGTAATCTTTGAGATTTGACCTAGGTCTATATCTCCAGAGATTTTCATTACAAGAGCCTCTGGATTTTCTTTGTTCATTGTTTCATCAATGATCATTACTAAAGTGCGTACTTTCTTTGAATTAGAGCCACGTTCTACGTGAAAAGAAAAGTTTTGATCGTCTTCTTTAACGTGCATCAATTTCACTAGACCATTGCTTTTAATGTAAGCGTTTGCCATAGCGATCATTTTCTTTGCACTATCAGCATTTGATGTAGAATAGAAACGTGCGTCTTTTAGGCTATCCAGCAGGCCTTTTCCAGCTTTTACGCCGTCATCTTCTATATCCATGTCTATTTCGGGAAGGAGTTCAAAGGCATCTTTTGTTACTACTGTTTCAGAGGTGTTTTTAAGATTACCCATTTTTTCAAAGGCATCTTGAGCAAATAAAGGCGTTGCCAGTATTGCAAGTACTAGGGTTAAGATTAACTTTTTCATGTTGACTTTTATTTAATTGTGATTGAGATTTACGTTATTTTAGATTAAAAACTGCAGCAGTTTTATTATCTAATGTGTTGATAGGAGCCATATTTTGACGTCCTTTATTGAATTTTGCACTTACTAATTCTAGCATATTCAAGGCAGCTGCACGAGCTTCTTCAGGAGTTTCATATGTTCCTAAATCTGGTTGCGTTTGCTGGCTGTAATAGTTGCCTCCTACCGTCATAAGTAATGCAAAACCAGCTGCTATAGCAAGACCTTTCCAGATTCTTCTGTTTGCTCGGTTTTCTATAGTTTCTTTGTGTTTCACTTTCGCGAAAGCGTCAAAACTACCTTCTTCTTCTATATGTTCCACCTCAAAAGACTGAAACAAACTGCGGTAAACTTCATGCTCTGGTACGACATTCTCAGAACTGAAATAGTCTCTAAGTGCTTGCTCCTCTAACAATGTGGTGTTACCACTCCAATATTTTTCTAATAAATCGTTCATGCGATTTCTGTTTTATACTGTTCTTCAATTTTTTCTTTAAGCATCTTTCTTGCTCTGCTCAAGCCTACTCTTACGGCTGTAGCCTTCATATCTAGAATTTTCTCGATGGCTTCAAAATCATAACGCTGTATATCTCTAAGCTGGATGATCATTCTATATTTCTCTGGTAACTCATTAATCATGTTCTGTACCAGTTTTACTTTTCCTTTTCTTTCTAACTCTTCCTCTACGTTTCTTTCCTCACTATCATAATTAGTATGTACTATTTTTAAATGGCTAGCTTGTTTGCTTTTTAAACGATCTAGAGAATAATTTTTAACCATTTGCATAGCATACGCCTCTTTATTTTTTACATCTTCTAATTGAAATCGCTTTTCCCATAAACGCACCATCACTTCCTGAACTGCGTCTGCAGCCTCTTCATGCGAGGTGAGCAATCTTTTAGAAAGGAAGTACATTTTTTGTTGTACATCCTTAAAGGTTTTGATAAATGTCTTTTGGTTCATTTTGCTGGTTATACACTTATGACGATGCTGCTTTTTATTTGTTACAAGGGTATGAAAAAAAACTTTAAATAATTGATAATGAGTTATAACATGTTTTAAATCAATGACTTGCAAGATATAAAGAATTAAATGTTATTATAAGAGATTTGTAATAAGGCTTTAGTGATTGCTTTGTATTTTTATAATCTCAACAATAGTCCTATGAAATATGTTCTAATTTTTGCAATGGCACTTTTTATAACCAGCTGTGGAAATGATAAAAAAGAAAATGTAACTGGTAATTATGCTGCAAACGCAGTACAAAAAACACCTTTAGAACAAAGTGTTGCTCGTGGAAAGGAAATCTATGGCGAGCTATGTGTGACTTGTCATATGCCTAATGGTAAAGGAGCTCCAGGAGCTTTCCCTCCATTAAATCCATCAGACTGGTTGACAGAAAAGCGTACAGAAAGTATTCATGCGGTTAAATATGGTCTTAAAGGAGAAATAATTGTAAACGGGCAGACTTATAATAATGTCATGTTACCGTTAGGCCTCGATGATCAAGAAGTGGCAGATGTTATGAATTACACGATTCAAGCGTGGAATAAAGGAGAAATGGTTACTGCTGAAGAAGTGAAAGCTGTGGAGAAGTAATTCAGTTTGTATTATGTATTAATCCTTTTACAAAATCCAAAGCTTATTGGACTTTGGCGTACACCATAAATTAACCAAATCGTAATCGTATAGTTACTTATCTTTGCATTTTTAATTTTGGTATATTCCTGCAAGACGACTTCTATGAGATTACATGTCCAAACTTCCTCCAGAGCATAAATTTATTGACCTATCTGATTATGGTAGGCCTGTTGCCAAAGTAATTGCACAATCCTTATCAACTACATCCTTTACTCCTGTTCATGTGACAATAGGTTTTATTCTTTCTGGATGTGCTGCTATTTATTGTATTCTAGAAGGTCATTTCTGGCTAGCAGGTTTTTTTCTCATTTTCAAATCTATACTAGACGCTGCAGATGGAGAACTTGCTCGTATTAAAAATACACCTTCTTATACCGGCCGATTCTTAGACTCTGTAGCAGATATAATTTTAAATGCACTATTCTTTCTATCTATATGGTTTATAACAGATACCAGCATATGGATTTGTGTAGCAGCTTTCTTAGGCTTACAATTACAAGGAACTCTTTATAACTACTATTACGTAATACTGCGTAATAAATTTGACGGCGACACTACCAGTAGAGTTTTTGAAACCGATACTCCAGTTGCTTTAAAAGGTGAAAATCAATCTAACGTGAATTTCCTTTTCAAGCTATACAGTTTGCTATACGGCACATTTGACAAAACCATATATTATCTTGACACCAAAGCTGGAATAGGAAAAATTTTTCCAAAATGGTTAATGACCAGTATATCAACTTTTGGATTAGGATTTCAACTATTAATAATAAGTGTCATGCTCGTATTAGGCTGGAAAGAATATATTTTACCCTTTTTTCTAGGTTACACTTTGATGGTATTTATATTTATAGCCATTAGAAAAAGATGGTATTGAGATAAATTTTATTCTCTTGTAGACCGTTAAATAGATTAAATAACTGCAATTGACATCTAGACGAATCATTCTTCCTATAATTGTTGTAGCACAATTTTGTTGCACATCTTTATGGTTTGCAGGAAATGGTGTGATTGAAGATTTAATCACAAATTTTCAATTAAATAAGAATGCTCTTTCACATATTACAGCATCAGTTCAATTGGGATTTATAATAGGAACCCTTGTCTTTGCTTTGTTATCTATAGTAGATCGGTTCTCACCATCCAAAGTGTTTTTTGTAAGTGCCATATGCGGTGCTATATGTAACGTCTTCATTTTATATAATGGTAATACCTTTTTAAGTGTTCTATTATTTAGGTTTTTAACCGGTTTTTTTCTCGCAGGAATATATCCAGTAGGAATGAAAATCGCTGCAGATTATTTTAATACAGGTCTAGGCAAATCGTTAGGTTATCTAGTAGGCGCATTAGTTTTAGGCACTGCTTTCCCTCATTTATTAAAGGGTTTTATCTCTGGCGATCAATGGAAACTTGTCATCATAGCTACTTCCCTATTAGCAACTTTAGGTGGATTAATAATATTGTTATTTATAAAAGATGGCCCATACCGCAAGGCCAGTTCTAGTATTCAACTCAATGCGTTTTTAATGGTATTCAGAGAGAAAAACTTTCGAGCTGCTGCCTTTGGATATTTTGGTCACATGTGGGAACTGTACACCTTTTGGGCTTTTGTGCCTTTTATTCTCACCAGCTTTAAACAGCTGCATTCTCAAGACGACCTTAATATTTCTTTGCTATCTTTTATAATTATAGGAATAGGCAGCATCGCATGCGTTGTTAGCGGTTATATTTCGCAAAGTTTTGGGATTAAGAAAACTGCCTTTAGTGCATTATTATTATCGGGATTATGTTGTATAGCATTACCTTTATTAATCCAAATAAATATGCCAATTCTATTTGTAATTTTCATGCTTTTTTGGGGCATGATGGTTATTGCAGATTCTCCATTGCTTTCTACACTAGTCGCTCAAAATGCACCATTAGAAACTAAAGGAACCGCGCTTACCATTGTTAACGGCATTGGTTTTAGCATTACAGTAATAAGTATTCAAATTATCGGAATGCTATTAAATATCGTTCCTTCCTTTTATATTTTTTCAATTCTAGCTATAGGACCTGCACTCGGTCTAATTGCTTTAAAAATTAAGAAAATTTAATAGCTGGATTACCTTGTTGTATTTAAGTTCCGCTTTCGCGAAAGCGAGATAACAACAATACTGCTAAACCACTTTACTTACTAAGCTTACTAGAAAACCTACTCCTTTATCGATATTGGCAATTGCATTTGCTTTGTCGTTATTAGAGCGTGTAGCATCATTGATTTCTTTGATGACTTTTACTGCGTTTTCATTGCTTATTTGACTTGCCATAATAAACTTATCGATTTCAGTCATGTTCATGCTGGTCAATTTTGCAATTTCTTCATGAAATTGCTGATCTGTTTGTTGCCCTGCTTTTTGTGCTATTGCGTCCCAATCTATGCTCATGATACTATTTTTTTAAACCGTTAGTTAATTGAAGTAATTGCTCGATGGTGGTACCAGATTGAGATAATAATTTTTCTAATCTAGCATCAATATTAGATACGGTACCTGCTGACACTCCAGTAAGATTCTCTAATGCCGTAAGCGCATTACTTTCAGACTCTTTAAGTTTTACCGCACTATCTATTAAACCTTGTAACGCCGCAGTTGAATTAGTGTAAGTAGTAAAATTTGCATTTAGTTCTTTCACTAATGTTTGCTTTTCTACATTTAAAACTCCTTGCATAGAGTCTCGTTTCTTATTAATTACTGGTACAATACTTTGTAATATATTAGGTAACTCTTCTTTATAATCTAATCCTGCTGGTAAAAGCTTTTCATAATTAGAGAGTAATGCCGGCGTGTAACGGTAAGTTATAAAGTCATTAACACGCTGGCTGCGCTCTGCATATAACTGATCGATTAGAGCTAGATTTAACTCATGCATACCATTTGCCTCCTTTATTACTTCTTTACTTAATGTAGAAGTAGAAGCAGGAATGGATGCACAAGAAACTAGTAGCACTAGCACTATACTTAAAACGCTAATTTTTTGGTATTCATTTCTCATAATATATTATTTTGATGGAGTAAAGAGTCCTTTAATTTTATCAATTATTCCCTGAAGTACAGAGAAAATAGCATCTGTTGAAAAGCCACCTATCAATGCGAGCACGCTTTTATTAAAAAGATCAATTTTATCTGCATCAGTGATATAGACATTTAAAATTTCTGATACTACTAAACCTGATATGATTCCTAAAACTATTAGAGCAACATAATAAATGGAGTCTTCTGGAATTAAAGTCCCATTTTTTACAGATGTTGTTACATCTTTAAGTAAATAAAAAACTACTCCTAATCCAGAAATAGATGCCAAATAGCCCAAGTTCAAAACCAAGCCAAGACCTTGATTTTGCATCACACCTAAGTCTAACGAGGCATTATTAACTAAAGAAGACTGTCCAGTGAGTATAAAGGTAGTTAAGAAGATGATAGCCATAATTATTAAATTACGGACCAGAGGTAGCTTTGTAAGTAACGATTTATCTTTTTCGTTTTCATTTAACTCAAAAGTATAAGCTATAGATTTAGGTGTTGCAGGCGCTACATTTAAGCAGAGCATATTGTGCGCATGGATTAAATTATCAAAACTTTCCTTCTCTATTAATGGAATTACATCTGTATTAATCGTTTTGCCATTGTGAACAGCAAAAGCAAGCATTTGATTGATTTCATGAGTAATAGCATCTTTCAACTCTGGAGAAACACTTTTAAAAGCAATGTCCACATTCTTTGTTGATGAGGATGATGAAGTATTTGCCTTTTTGGTAGATTTTGGTGATGTAGAATCTGCATCTTGTGACAGGTCGCTTGCTGGAGTTGAGATAGTTTCCATAAAAAAGTTGGTTAGTACAAATTATAGAAAGAAATGAATCCTTCTACATTTTAACCAAATTTAAAACTTATAATAGAGGTATACATGAGTATAAATACCCAATTACGATCAGACAGTTTACCTACAATTTCAATTAAAAATCCTTTTTACGGTAGTGATTCATTCTCTAATCTTTTGCACTTATTGTTTCATAAATGTTTTATTTTTAAGGTGAATTAGAAAACTATGACTTCAAAAGCAACCACCGTAAAAGAATACCTCAATAGCATACCAGAAGACCGTAAACAACCCATGCAAGATTTAAGAAAAGTGATTCTGCAAAATTTACCTGATGGTTTTGAAGAAGGAATGTTATATGGAATGATAGGTTTTTATGTTCCTAAAAATGTTTACGAGCCAGGTTACCACGTTGGGAAACAATGGACACCGTTGCCATTTATCAATATCGCTTCACAAAAGAACTTTATAGCATTATATCATTCAGGCATCTATGCAGATCCTAACTTACTAGCATGGTTCCAGCAAGAGTTTCCTAAACATTCTAAGTACAAACTGGACATGGGAAAAAGCTGTGTACGCTTTAAAAAAGTAGATGCAATCCCTCTAAAGTTAATCGGTGAATTGTGTGGTAAAATGACTGCTCAAGAGTGGATTGAAGTTTATGAGAATTCTTTGAAGAAATAGATGAAAAATAACAAAGATCACATACCTAAATCACTTTTAGTAATCAATAATTTTATTATAGTTATTGCTTGTATAGCTTTTATAATAGGCTTTATCTTCTTTGTAAATTATTTATTTGATGTTGATAAAAAATACTCGGCTTCATCAGTTCTTCAAAATAGTTCTATCATGGTATAACTTTATTTAAACAATGCCAACAAGAATAGTTGGCATGTCAAATCTCAGTAGCTTGATTTCTTCCTGATACTAAGTCGAGAGAGAGTCGAGACCTATTTAAAATATCTCGATAAATAATCATTTTCTACGAAACTTGTGCTGAAATCTATTAAGCAATCCAACTATCATCAGTACCGATTTTTACAACCAACATGCTAAGTATTTCTCTTGGCATGTTTGGTTCAGATTCGGGAATTTAAATAAATCGAGAAAGATTTCAGTAGATTCCGCATCAAGTGCGGAACTATCACAAATGTATTAAGACTTCTCAATCGCCTCCTCAGCCCATGAAACCAACAATTCAAATTGTTCTTCTCTGGTCATATTAGAAGTGTCGAGTAATTTTGCTTCTGGCAATTGAATCAAGGGACTGTCTTCTCTATTTGAATCTATATGATCTCTTTCTAAAACGTTTTTAAGTACCTCATCAAGAGAAACATCATCGCCTCGTTCTACCAATTCTACATAACGTCTTTGGGCTCTTACTTCTGGCGCAGCGGTCATGAATACCTTTAATTCTGCATCTGGAAAAACAACACTACCTATATCACGACCGTCCATAACGATGCCTTTTTCCTCACCCATGGCTTGCTGTTGCTCAACAAGTTTTGCGCGTACTTCAGAGATTTCAGCTACTTTACTTACGATACTGCTCACTTCCAGCGTGCGTATTTCCTTTTCAATGTTCTTACGATTCAGGTAAACATCTGCTCGGTCTGTTTCTTTGTTATATTGAAAACTGATCTTTATTTCTGGCAAACGCTCTACTAGTTTTTCACGATCTAATTTGCCAGATTGTATGAGGTTTTCGCTTAAAGCGAAATAAGAAACAGCACGATACATCGCTCCAGTATCAACATATACGTAATGCAATTTTACCGCAAGTTGCTTTGCAGCGGTACTTTTACCGGTGCTGGAATGACCATCGATTGCAATAGTAATTTTTTTACTCATTTACTGTAAATTTATATTTACGCCAAAAAGACTCGTGTGCGATGCCAGTGTATATCGAGCATGCGTATAACTAAATCTCAATTTATTCATCTTAAGAGAGAATCCCGCACTTACTCCAGAAAAAGCTCTGGTATTATCGATGCGCAACTCCTCTGCTCTTCTAAAACTATAACCCAATCGCACTTCAAAAACTTGCTCTGGGAAAATTTCTAACCCAAAAACCGTGTGTCTCAAAGCATTATTAAAAAAACCAGGCTTATCTTCTACCACATTGCCATCCAGATCAGTTTGCGCATTAGCTTCATTTGTAAAAGCTAGATCCCATTGCTGCAGGTTTTCTAAAGTCACATGAAGTCGCAATGGCAAGTTTCTCATAGTATTAGAAAATCCAGCCGAAATTTCTAAAGGTAAATCT
>CAZBCH010000285.1:0-3966 GCA_964490235.1 uncultured Flavobacteriaceae bacterium
TAAAATTCTAGAATCTCAAATAGAAACTGGTACACCATACATGTTGTATAAAGATGCGGCAAATAACAAGTCTAACCAAAAGAATCTAGGTACTATTAGATCATCAAATCTTTGTACTGAGATCATAGAATACACAGCGCCAGATGAGGTAGCTGTTTGTAATCTAGCGTCTATTGCGCTACCTATGTTTGTAAAAGATGGTGCCTTTGATCATAAAGCACTATATAAAGTTACAAAAAGAGTAACACGCAACCTGAATAAAGTTATTGATCGTAACTACTACCCTGTAAAAGAAGCAGAGAATTCTAACTTGCGTCATAGACCTGTAGGATTAGGAATTCAAGGACTTGCAGATGCTTTTATCATGTTGCGCTTGCCGTTTACAAGCGATGAAGCAAAAAAACTTAATGCAGAGATTTTTGAAACATTATACTTTGCAGCCTGCGAGGCCTCAATGGAAATGGCTCAAGAAGAAGGTCCTTATTCTACGTTTGCTGGCTCTCCTATGTCACAAGGAGAATTTCAATTCAACATGTGGAATGTAAATGACGATCAATTAAGCGGTCGATGGAATTGGGCAGATTTAAGAACTAAAGTAATGGAACATGGTGTAAGAAATTCACTTCTTGTTGCACCTATGCCTACTGCCAGCACATCGCAAATCCTAGGTAACAATGAAGCCTTTGAACCTTATACTTCTAATATTTACACGCGTAGAACCCTTTCTGGTGAATTTATAGTAGTGAACAAGCATTTATTAAAAGACCTTGTAGATCTTGGACTTTGGGATGATAGTTTGAAAAACGCAATCATGAGAAATAATGGTTCTATTCAAGCAATAGAAGGAATTCCAGAAGATATTAAAGAGCTTTACAAAACTGTTTGGGAATTAAAGATGAAAGACATCATCGATATGTCTCGTGAAAGAGGTTACTTCATTGATCAATCACAATCCTTGAATCTGTTCATGGAAAACGTTACGACTTCTAAGTTGACTTCTATGCACTTCTACGCATGGAAGAGCGGTTTAAAAACTGGAATGTACTACCTAAGAACAAAAGCTGCCGTAGATGCAATCAAATTTACTGTAACTAAAGAAAAGAAAGCCGCTCCAGTAGCCGCACCAGTGAGTACTCCTGTAATCAATACAGCAGCGCCAGTCCAAGCAGCAAATACCTTACGAGCGCAACAGCAAGTTCAAAAACCAGCACCTGTAGCAGCTCCTGCACCAGTTGCTCCGGCACCAGGACAGACTCAATCTTTGTTTGTGGATGACAGCGCTCCAGCTGCTGCAAACGTGATGAATCAAGCACAACCTATTGTAAATACAAATGTCGTTACAGAGAATGAAGAAATGAGTGCCGAAGAGTACAAACTCATCTTACAACGCGCCAAAGAAGCTGCCAGTAATGGCGATGACTGCGAGATGTGCGGTTCTTAATAAAAATAAGACTTCTTAAATTTAAAAAGCCTGATCTTATGATTAGGCTTTTTTATTGATTGTAATTCCGCTTTCGCGAAAGCGGAATCATTATATCACATCCAGAAAATATTGATTAACGATCAACAGTTAATTCATTTAACATATTTTCAGTTTTAACAGGCAAAAGCCTAAATATATACTAAGCTTTGTGTAAACCTATGCTAATCGCTCGATTTGAATCGCAAACTGAACGTATATTGAGCAATATAATTAATAACCATACAAACAAATACTATGAATTACACAAAAGAAGTATCCCAAAAATTAAATGACTTACTAACTAAAAACTACGACGCCGAAGCTGGTTACAAATTAGCAAAAGATAAAGTAGATAGTACAAGATTGCAAAACTTTTTTGATGAGCAACAAAAGGAGCGTTATAATTTTGGACATGAATTAAAAGAAGAAATTAGAAGCTACGGAGAAGAAGTAGATAAAGGAACAAGCTTAAAAGGAGACATGCATCGTGCATGGATGAATTTAAAATCTACTTTTACCTCAGATAATGAAGAATCAATTCTTGAAGAGGCAATACGTGGTGAAAAAACTGCGGTAGAAGAATATAATACGGTAATTTCAGAAACAACTTTGCCACCGTCCACAAAAAATGTTTTAACCAAGCATAGGGATAAAATCGTAAACTCTCTAACAAGAATAACTGCTATGGAAGAAATTGCATAAGCGCAAAGTAGCTAAATAGAAAAGCCGTCTCATTTTCATGAGACGGCTTTTTTTTTGTAAATAAAGGATACTTATTTAAAATTAGTAACCTCAGCATCTAATCTTGCTATTTGAGCATCTACCTCTGCTTTAGTACCTTTTAAATGATGTGTTTTTGAAACTGTAGCGCCATTTACTTTACGTTTGATAGTAACATTTGCTGTTACAATTCCTGTTTCTTCATCAACAGTTTTTTGTATATCAACATCTTGTATAGTAGCACTATCACTATTTACAGCTACATCTTGTGCGTTATTCACTTCTATAGCAGCTGGCACAGCGGCTTGAGCATCTTCAGTATGGCCACCCAAAATAGGAGCAATTACTAAACCTATCAAACAAGTTAATTTGATTAAAATGTTCATAGAAGGTCCAGACGTATCTTTAAAAGGATCTCCTACAGTATCACCAGTAACTGCTGCCTTATGTGCATCAGAGCCTTTATAAGTCATCTCACCATTAATTTCTACACCTGCTTCAAAAGATTTCTTTGCATTATCCCATGCTCCACCGGCATTGTTTTGGAAAATTGCCCATAGCACTCCACTTACAGTAACACCTGCCATATAACCTCCTAACATCTCTGCAATTGCAAGGTGTTCCATTCCAAAAATCATCGGAACAAAAGCGATAACTAAAGGAAAACCTATAGTAAGAACGCCAGGTAATAACATTTGCTTTAAAGACGCTTGCGTAGAAATATCTACACACTTATCATATTCTGGTTTACCAGTTCCTTCCATTATTCCTGGAATCTCTCTAAATTGTCTTCTTACTTCTTCTACCATTTCCATGGCTGCTTTTCCTACAGCATTCATCGCAAGAGCACTAACTACTACTGGAACCATTCCTCCTACAAATAACATCGCGAGTACTGGTGCTTTAAAAATATTAATACCGTCTATACCTGTAAAGGTTACATAAGCTGCAAATAATGCTAATGAGGTTAACGCCGCACTAGCGATGGCAAAACCTTTACCTGTTGCTGCGGTAGTATTCCCTACAGAATCTAAAATATCAGTACGCTCACGAACGATAGGTTCTTGCTCGCTCATTTCGGCAATTCCACCAGCATTGTCAGATATAGGACCAAAAGCATCAATCGCTAATTGCATTGCTGTAGTCGCCATCATCGCACTAGCTGCAAGAGCGACACCATAAAAGCCAGCAAAAGCATAAGACGCCCAAATCGCACCAGCAAATAACAAAACAGATGGAAACGTAGAAATCATACCTGTCGCGAGACCTGCGATAATATTTGTTCCTGCTCCTGTAGATGATTGTTGAACAATTTTCAAGATAGGCTTTTTACCTAAACCTGTGTAATATTCCGTGACTGATGAAATCACTGCTCCTACCACTAGCCCAACTAGTGTTGCATAGAATACATTCATTGAAGAAATTGATGTAGGAACATTTCCAGTAGTTTCAAAGAAATTCATAGTCATAGTTTCTGGCAGCATCCATTTACAAAGACCAAAACAAGCAACAGCAACTAATATGATAGATGTCCAGTTTCCTACATTAAGGGCTCCCATTACTTGAGCTTCTTTAGCATCGTTACTTTTAATTTTTACGAGCATCGTACCGATTACTGAGATTATAATTCCTACTCCTGCTATAGCCATAGGCAGAAGTACCGGTCCTATACCACCAAAACCTTCATTTACAATATCGCCACCCATGTCTTTAATGACATAATTTCCTAATACCATCGCTGCAAGAACAGTTGCAACGTAAGAACCAAATAAATCGGCTCCCAT
>CAZBCH010000286.1:0-1779 GCA_964490235.1 uncultured Flavobacteriaceae bacterium
TTCAGTAGGTCTTACCCTTTTATTATTTTCGGCCATTATAATATTGTTATCAATTTAAATTAGAAAGTTAATCCGCCTTCTCTAACTCCTTCTGCTAAAGCTTTAACTCTACCGTGATAAAGGTTACCACCTCTGTCAAAAACGACAGCAGATATTCCAGCAGATTTAGCCTTTTCGGCCAACGCTGATCCAACAGCTTTTGCGATATCTACCTTAGTTCCTTCTGCAGAAATTGTTTTACTAGATGCAGATGCAATAGTTCTACCAGATAAGTCATCAATGCACTGTGCATAGATATTCTTATTACTTCTGAAGATACTAAGTCTAGGAATTGAAGAAGTACCGCTAATTTTCTTACGAATTCTTCTTCTAATTTTGCTTTTTTGTATTCTCTTACTATACATTCCTTAAAATTATATAGATTATTTAGATGCTGTCTTACCAGCTTTTCTTCTAATTTGTTCTCCTAAGAACCTTACCCCTTTACCTTTATATGGCTCAGGTTTTCTGAATGCTCTTATTTTTGCACACACTTGACCAATAAGTTGCTTATCAATTGATGATAACTCTACCATTGGATTCTTTCCTTTTTCCGTCTTAGACTCCACTTTAACTTCGTCTGGTACGTAAAAGTAAATTGGGTGTGAATAACCTAAGATTAACTCCAGAAGATTACCTGTATTCGTTACCCTGTAACCAACACCTACCAATTCCAAAGTCTTTGTATACCCTTCCGTTACACCGACAACCATATTGTTAATCAATGCTCTTGAAAGACCATGTAAAGATCTGTGCTTTGGTGCATTAGAACTTCTTGATAAAGAAAGTACTCCATCTTCCATTGAAACAGAAATACTGGAGTCGATGTTTTCTGATAATTCCCCTTTAGGTCCTTTAACAGAAACAACATTACTCTTGCTGATGTCTATTGTTACCCCTGCCGGTATTTCGATTGGTGCTAACCCTACTCGTGACATTGTTTTGTTCTTTAAGTTATACTATAATTAATATACGTAGCAGATTACTTCTCCACCTACATTATTGGCTCTTGCTGCTTTGTCTGTAATTACCCCTGTAGAAGTAGAAACAATAGCTATTCCAAGTCCATTCGCAATCCTAGGAATTTCGGTAGACTTTGCATATTTACGAAGTCCAGGTCTTGAAATTCTCCCCAATTGCTTGATAACAGGAGCCTTTGTTCTTTTGTCATATTTTAAGGCGATTAAAATATCTCCTTGTACGGAAGCTTCGTCGTCAAACTTATACTTTAAAATATAACCTTGATCATACAGAATCTCTGTAATCGCTTTCTTTAATTTTGACGCAGGTATCGTTACCATGGTATGCCCGGCTTTCTGAGCATTTCTAATTCTTGTAAGATAATCTGCTATTGGATCTGTAACCATCATAGTTTTAAACAGCTTAATTTTTATATTTTATTACCAGCTCGCCTTTGTTACACCAGGGATAAGACCTTCATTGGCCATCTTTCTGAACATAACTCTGTTGATACCAAACTTTCTCATGTACCCTTTAGGTCTACCACTTAGCTTACATCTATTGTGCAACCTAACTCTTGAACTATTCTTAGGTAGTTTATCAAGTGCTTCGTAGTCACCAGCTTCTTTAAGTTGCTTTCTTAATTCAGCGTACTTAGCTACTAACTTTTCTCTTTTGTGCTCTCTTGCGATAATTGCTTTCCTAGCCATGATTTAGTTATTTATGTTTTTAAAAGGCATTCAAAGTAGTCTTAGTAACTCATATGCCTCAGCATCTGTC